>CAZRRW010000332.1:0-1519 GCA_964602505.1 uncultured Burkholderiaceae bacterium | reverse complement strand
CACCGCCACCTTTGCCCTGGGCTCGGCCCTGGCCGGCCTGGGCGGGGCGCTGCAGCTGCCGCGTGAGCCGGCCCACCTGGGCATTGACCTGCTGGTGATTGGCGAGGCCTTTGTGGTGGTGGTGGTGGGTGGCCTGGGGTCGGTCACTGGCGCCTTCCTTGCCGCCCTGCTGATTGCCCTGGTCAAGGCCCTGTGCATCAGCGTGGGCACGGTGGAGCTGTGGGGCACTGCGGTCGCGTTCTCCAAATTCACCCTGGTGGTGGAGTTTGTGGTCATGGCCCTGGTGCTGGCGGTGCGCCCGTGGGGGCTGCTGGGCCGCGCCCAGGCTGCTGCGCGCGACGCAGTGGCCCACCCGCCCTTGCCCGCCTCGCCTCGGCCCTGGCGGACCCTGGGGCTGGCGGCTGGCTTGGTGGCGGTGCTGGCCCTGGTGCCCTGGGCGAGCGGCCCTGGTGTGCTGGACCAGCCCTATGCCCCCATCTTGATGGTGGACCTGCTGACGGCGGCGCTGTTCGCCGCCAGCCTGCACTGGCTGCTGGGGCCGGCCGGACTGCATTCATTCGGTCACGCGGCGTACTTTGGCCTGGGGGCTTACGCGGCGGCGCTGGTGGCCACCCGTCTGGCCTGGCCCATGGAGGCAGCACTTGCCCTTGCCCCCTTGGTGGCTGGCCTCGGGGCCTTGGCCTGCGGCTGGTTCATCACCCGACTGCAAGGCGTCTACCTGGCCATGCTGACGCTGGCGTTTGCGCAGATCGTGTGGTCGGTGGCCTTCCAGTGGGACGAGTTCACCGGCGGCAGCAACGGCATCAACGGGGTGTGGCCGTCGCTGTCAGTGGGGCAGTGGGCGGCTGCGCCAGGGGCCTTTTTTGCATTGGTGCTGGGCTGCGTGGCGGCGGGCGTGGCGCTGCTGTGGTGGGTGGTGCACGCCCCGTTGGGCTACGCCATTCGCGCCGGGCGCGACGCCCCGCGCCGGGCTGAGGCCAGTGGCCTGCCCACGGTGCGCCTGCAGTGGACGGCCTTTGTGATGGCGGGGGCCCTGGCCGGGCTGGCGGGTGGCCTGTTTGCCTTCAGCAAGGGCAGCATTTCGCCTGAGGGGCTGGCGGTGGGCCGCTCGGTCGACGGCCTGGTGATGGTGCTGCTGGGCGGGCTGCAGTCGATGGCTGGGCCACTGCTGGGCGCCGCCGTGTTCACAGGCCTGCAAGACTGGGTGGCCCGTGAAACTGACTATTGGCGTGCTGTCCTGGGCGGCATCCTGTTGCTGCTGGTCCTGGTGCTGCCGGGCGGGTTGGCGGGTGCCAGGCAGTGGGTTCGTCGCTCTGCGGCGGCTTCAGGCCACGCGAACAAGGGCGCAGCGGCATGAGCCAGCGCCCAGGCTCAGTCGTTCTGGACGCGCAAGGCCTGCACAAGGCCTTTGGCGGCGTGCAGGCGGTGGCTGGCGTCAGCCTGCAGGTGCAGGCTGGCGAGATGTTGGCATTGATCGGCCCCAATGGCGCGGGCAAAAGCACGGTGTTCAACCTCATCA
>CAZRRW010000331.1:0-1526 GCA_964602505.1 uncultured Burkholderiaceae bacterium | reverse complement strand
CGGCTGCTGTACTGCACCTGCTCGGTCTTCAAGGTGGAAGGCGAAGAGCGCATCGACGCATTTTTGCAACGACAACCCCAAGCCTGCCGGCAACCCGCTCCCGGTCACCTGCTGCCTGTGGTCGAATACCCCGACGCGTCCCCGACCGAGTCGGGCGACGGCTTCTTCTATGCCCTGTTGACCAAAACCGCCCCCGGGGCGTGAACGACCACCGCATGCGCCGACGAGACCTGCTGACCCGCAGTGCCTCGGCCGTGATGGCTGCCTTGGCCTTCACCGCCGGGGTGTCTCCGTTGGCGCGCGCCAACGAGGGTGAGCCGGGCCTCAGCCTTCAAACGCTCAAGGCTCACATCGATGATGACGGTGTCGTGCTGGACTACGACGTCTCGGTTCGGCTCTCTGAAGCCCTCAAGAACGCCTTGCAGCGCGGCATTTCGGTGGTGTTCGTGGTCGAAGCGCGGCTGTTCGAGCGCCGCTGGTACTGGACCGACAAGTCGCGCGGACAGGCCGTGCGACGCTGGCGGGTCACCTACCAGCCCCTGACGCGGCAATGGCGACTCAGCATCGGCGCCTTCAACCGCCACTACACCTCGCTGGATGAGGCCCTGGACGCCCTGCGACGCAGCTCACGCTGGCGCATCGCCGAGCGGCCCGACGGCAACGCCGATGATCACTACGTGGAGTTCGGCTTCCGCCTGGATGCCCGAGAGCTGCCCCGCCCCCTGCAAATTGGTCTGGGCAGCCAGAACACCTGGGACCTGTCGCTGGAGCGACAGATCAGCCTGCAAGACTGAGCACCATGGGCCCCATCAAGCTCAACCGCTGGGCCTGGATCATCGCCAGCATTGCCCTGCTGGGCGGCGGCCTGGTGCTGGGCTTTCTGCTGGTGCTGACCACCCAGAACCAGGAGCGCTTCGAGCCCTACTTCGGCTGGCTGTGGTGGAGCAACATTGCCGTGGCTGCCCTGCTCAGCCTGGTCATCATCCTCGCCCTGGGGCGGCTGGCGCTGCGCCTGCGGCGGCGCAAGTTCGGCAGCCAGTTGCTGCTGAAACTGGCGGGCATCTTCGCCTTGGTGGCCCTGGTGCCGGGGGTGTTGATCTACACCGTGTCGTACCAGTTCGTCTCGCGCAGCATCGAAACCTGGTTTGATGTGCGTGTGGAAGGCGCGCTGGACGCGGGGCTCACCCTGGCCCGTGGCACCCTGGACACCCTCAGCGCCGACCTGGCCAAAAGCACCCGACTGGCGGCCGAACAGCACATGCTGTCGGATCGCCCTGGCGAGTCCAGCCTCAACCTCTTCGAGCTGGAGCGCCTGCGCGAGCAGGTGCGCGCCGAGTACGCCGCCCTAGTCAACCAGCAGGGCCAGATCATCCTCAGTGCCGATGCCCCGGACACACCCAGCCTGCGCACCGAGCGCATTTCGCAGGCCTGGCGCGACCGCGCACGCAGCCAGCGCGTGATGGTCGAGATCGAAGGGCTGGACGACGCCGACCTGAACACCCCCGCCGCCCGCATCGTGGCCCTGG
>CAZRRW010000330.1:0-1536 GCA_964602505.1 uncultured Burkholderiaceae bacterium | reverse complement strand
GCTGGGCGTGGCGCTCATCGTCTTCATCCTCGACCAGTTCACCAAGGTGCTCATCTTGGGCACCTACAAGCTGGGCGACAGCACCGTGGTGACGAGCTTCTTCAACGTGGTGCGGGTGCACAACCCCGGCGCGGCCTTCAGCTTCCTGGCCGACCAGGGCGGCTGGCAGCGCTGGCTGTTCAGCGGCTTTGCCCTGGCGGCAGCCCTCTTCATCATCTGGATGCTGAGCCGCCACCATGCGCAGCGCCTGTTCAGCGCGGCGCTGGCGCTCATCCTCGGCGGCGCGGTGGGCAACCTGGTAGACCGCACCGTGCACGGCTACGTGGTGGACTTTTTGGACTTCCACCTGGGCGGCTGGCACTGGCCCGCCTTCAACGTGGCAGATGCGGCCATCGTCTGCGGCGCGGCGCTGCTGATATTGGACGAAGTGCTGCGGGTTCGCAGGGGGCGCTGAGTGCGCAAGGGGGCGCTGAGAGCCCCCGGCCGATGGGCGCAGGGGCTGAACGGTTCTAACATCTGCGGGCATGGAACTGCCCACCCCCTCTGCCTCGCGCGCCTTCACCGACGCCTGGCCCCGGGTGCGCCGCGTGCCATTGGGTGCGCCCTTCCAATGGCTGGCCTTGGGCTGGCAAGACTTTCGGCGCGCGCCGCTGATCGGCCTGTTCTTCGGTGCGGTATTCGCCGCCATGGGCTGGGCCCTGGTGTGGAGCTTTCAGCACGTGCCCGCCGCCGTGGTGGGCTTGTCGGCGGGCTTTCTGCTGGTGGGGCCGTTTTTGTGCACTGGGCTTTACCAGGCCAGCCGCGAGCTGGAGCAAGGCCGCACACCGCGGCTGGCTGATTGCCTGACGGCCTGGCGGGTGCGCCTGGGCGCCTTTGCCTTGTTTGGTGGCGGCCTGCTGGTGCTGGAGCTGGTGTGGGCCCGCGCCTCGCTGGTGGTGTTTGCCCTCAACTTTGACGGCATGCCAGACTTTCGCGGCTCCATCCTGGCGCTGCTGAGCGCCGAGAACGCCACCTTCCTCGTCAGCTACGTGGCGGTGGGCGGGGTGTTCGCCAGCCTCATCTATGTGTTCTCGGTGGTGTCCATCCCCATGCTGCTGGACCGAGAGGTTGACGGCATCAGCGCTGCGCTCACCAGCCTGCGCGCCGTGGCCACCAGCCCGCTCACCCTGGCCACCTGGGCCGCCCTGCTGGTGGCTGTGAGCGTGCTGGCCATGCTGCCCGGCTTTGCGGGGCTGCTGGTGGCCGCCCCGGTGCTGGGCCACGCCAGCTGGCATGCCTATCGGGACTGTGTTGCGCCGCCAAGCCCCTGAGCAATGAAGGTGAGGACAAGGGCGTTGAGCGAGACGCCTTCAGCGCGCGCACGAGTCGCAAGCTGCGCGTGCACCGTCTTGGGAACGCGAGCCACAAACTTCCCCGAAGCGACCGAGCCGCCGTTCGGCGCAGGGACGGGCAATTTCTTGGACTTGAGCGCGGCGATGGTGGCCTTTAATGCGTCACGGCCGTTCTCAATGGCCTCGTCCACGGTCTCGCCGTCAG
>CAZRRW010000329.1:0-1546 GCA_964602505.1 uncultured Burkholderiaceae bacterium | reverse complement strand
ACGACGCCCGGGCGTCCGAGGTCGACGTCCTGGTCGGCACCCACACCCTGGCCCCGGCCGCCCTGGTGATGCCCCTGCCGCCAGGCATGCCCGCCGTGGACGCCGCTGCTTTCATCATGATCTATGCCACCTCGCACCATGCGCTGCTGGACCGAGGCCAGCTGAAGACTGGCGAAACCGTGCTGGTGCTGGGCGCGGCTGGTGGCGTGGGCACCGCTGCCATCCAGATCGCCAAGGCGGCTGGAGCGCGGGTGATTGCCGCAGCGTCCACCGACGAGAAGTGCGCACTCTGCCAACGGATCGGCGCCGACGTGACCATCAACTACAGCACGCAGAACCTGCGGGCGGCCATCAAGGAAGCCACCGGCGGCAAGGGACCGGATGTGATCTACGACCCGGTGGGTGGCGACTTCGCCGAACCAGCCTTCAGGTCCATCGCTTGGCGCGGCCGCTACCTGGTGGTGGGCTTCGCCAGTGGCCCCATCCCCAGCCTGCCGCTGAACCTGGCCTTGCTCAAGGGGGCCAGTATCGTTGGCGTCTTCTGGGGCGACTTTGCCAAGCGCGAGCCCAAAGCCAACGCCGCCATGATGATGGCGCTGGGCCAGTGGTACGGCGAGGACAAGGTCAAGCCGGTGGTGGAACGCACCATGCCCATGTCGGCCTTGAAGGACGCGTACGCCGTCATGACCTCGCGCAGCGTGCTGGGCAAGCTGGTGCTGGTGAATTGAGGGGCATGGTGGCGCGGCACCTGCCCATGGCGCTGGTGGCCGGCCTGGCACAGACATCGGCCTGCTTCGGCACGGCCCCGGCCTCCGCGCAGGTGGCCCCAACCGCGATGGAAGCGGCGGCCTACCGCGGCCTTCACGCCGCAGCCCATCGCGGCGACGTGGCTGCCATTCAGCGCCTCGCTCGCGAGCCAGGGGCGCTCGCGGCGAGAGACCAGCGCGGACGAACCCCGCTGCACGTGGCCACATTTGCGCGCCAGGGCGCAGCGGTGGCGGCCCTGCTGCGCGCGGGTGCCGACCCAGGCGCGCTCGACCAGGATCGCTATGACGCCGTGACGATTGCGGCCGTGGCGGATGACGAGGCAACGCTGCGGGTGCTGCTGCAGGGCGGCGCCAGTGCAAAGCTGGTCACCAGCCGGTACGACGGCACCGCACTGATTGCGGCCGCCCACCTGGGGCACGACGGCGTGGTGCGACAGCTCATCGCCGCTGGGGCGCCGCTGGACCATGTGAACAACCTGCACTGGACGGCCTTGATCGAGGCCGTCGTGCTGGGCGATGGTGGCCCGCGCCATCAGGCGACCGTCAAGGCCTTGCTGGAGGCGGGGGCCAGCACCCGGCTGACCGACCGGGAAGGCCGCACGCCCTTGGCCCTGGCGCAAGGCCGCGGGTACGCCGCCATGGTGCAGATGCTGCAAGCCACCGGGGGCCGGTGACCGGAGAGGCCTCGGGGTGGGGGCCACCTGGCCACCTATAATTGCAGGCTCTGCGGTGGCTGTAGCTCAGTTGGTAGAGTCCAGGATTGTGATTCCTGTTGTCGT
>CAZRRW010000328.1:0-1556 GCA_964602505.1 uncultured Burkholderiaceae bacterium | reverse complement strand
GCAACTGCACCGCTGGCACCGCGGCCACCACCAGCCGGTGGAGCAGGCCTTGTTCTCAATGGTGGCCACACTGTGGCTGACCGGCTGGGTCACCCTGCCACTGGCCGTGCTGATGCTTGGGTTGTCGGGGGCGTTGCTCAGCGGCGCGCTGGTGGCCGCGCCCGCCGCATACGCCAGCACTCGCCGACGCCTGCACCAAAGTGGCCGGCTGCGCTGCGACTGGCTGGACGCAGCCCGACTCTGAAGGGCGTCTGCCCCTGCCTACACTCAAGGCGTGTCCACGCCTGTCGAGTCGCCGCCTGCAGACGCCGCTGCCGCGCCGGCAGCGCCCGGGTCGGCTTCGCCGCTGCGCCGCATTGCCCACCTGGACATGGACGCCTTCTATGCCTCGGTCGAACTGCTGCGCTATCCAGAGCTGCGCGGCCTGCCCGTGGTGGTGGGCGGCGGGCGTGACGCCAAGCCAGCCACGGACGCCGCCACCGGCCAGCGACGCTTCAGAACGCTGAAGGACTACGCCGGACGCGGCGTGGTGACCACCAGCACCTATGAAGCTCGCGCCTTTGGCGTGTTCTCGGCCATGCCGATGATGCGCGCCAAGGCCCTGTGCCCACAGGCGGTGCTGCTGCCGGTGGACTTCGACGAGTACCGCAGGTTCAGCCGCGCCTTCAAGGCGGTCATCACCGAGATTGCGCCGGTCATGGAAGACCGCGGGGTCGACGAGGTCTACATCGACTTCACCCAGGTGCCCGGCGGCCAACGCGATGGCGGCCGAGCGCTGGCTCGGCTGATCCAGCGCGCCATCCGGGACGCCACGGGTCTGTCGTGCAGCATTGGCGTGGCCCCCAACAAGCTGCTGGCCAAGATGGCCAGTGAGTTCGACAAGCCGGGTGGGGTCACGGTCCTGCTTCCCGAGGATCTTGAGGGCCGCATCTGGCCACTGGCCTGCCGCAAGATCAATGGCATCGGGCCCAAGACCGCCGCCAGGCTGGATGCCATGGGCATTCACACCATCGGCCAGCTGGCCGCTCTGGAGGCGCACACCCTGCGCGACAGCTTTGGAGAGCTGACGGGCTCCTGGCTGCATGCCGCAGCCTGGGGCCGTGATGACCGCCCAGTCGAGGTGGACAGCGAGCCGGTCTCCATGAGCCGCGAAACTACCTTCGAGCGAGACCTGCACCCGCGAACCGACCGAGCCGAACTGAGCGCCATGCTCAGCCGCCTGTGCGAGAAGCTGGCCACCGACCTGCAGACCAAGACCGTGGTGCAGGGCGGCCAGCGGGTTCAGCGCTGCTACGAGGGCCGCACCGTCGGCATCAAGCTGCGCTTCGACGACTTTGCCACCGTCACCCGGGACATCACCCTGCCCTTTCCCACTAACAGTGCCGACACGATCTTAAAGTGGGCACGTGACTGCCTCAAGCGCGTGCCCCAGCTCAGGCCAACCCCCGGAGGCGGCGCGGCCAGAAAACTGCGCCTGCTGGGCGTGCGGGTGGGCAAGCTGAGCCTGGCCCATGACTCAGCCGGTGAGTACAGCCGCCGCAGGCAGTAAAAACAGG
>CAZRRW010000327.1:0-1587 GCA_964602505.1 uncultured Burkholderiaceae bacterium | reverse complement strand
CGCGTCAGGCAGGGCTTCATCCCTCGCTTGTGTGGTTGGTACTTGACAGTACCATTTCAGGGTTTTATGGTGCGCAGCTTGGTACGCGATGGTACCCAATTTCCATCGCCACGCCCAGGTCACGCCTGCGCGTGTGGGTCGTATTCCGAGGAGACTTTCACATGAACAACATCCGCCGCTTGCAACACACCGTCACCGCCGCCACCCTGTGGATGGCTGCCAGCGCCTGGGCCCAGGCCCCCGCCGCAACGCTTGCCCCTGCCTACAAGGTGGTGGATGCCAGCTTTGCCTGCCAGCAAACCACCTGCAGCGCCGAGATGTGGCTCCCCAGCCAGACGCCAGCCGGCCAGAAGCCACCCGTCATCGTCATGGCGCATGGCTTTGGGGGGCTGAAGCACTGGGGCCTGCCCGCGTTTGCTGAACGCTTCGTGAAGGCCGGCTTTGCCGTGGTGCGCTTTGACTACCGGGGTTTTGGCCAGAGTGGTGGCCAGCCCCGTCGTGTGGTGGATGGCCAAGAGCACGTGAAAGACTGGCTGTCGGCCATCGACGCCATCAGCCAGCGTCCTGAAGTGGATGGGCAGCGCCTGGGCATCTGGGGCACCTCGTACAGCGGTGGGCAGGTGCTGGTGGCCGGAGCCGAGCGCCCGCAGGTGGTCAAGGCGGTGAGCTCGCAGGTGCCGTTTGTCAGCGGCCTGTCCAGCGGCTTGAAGTACCCGATCAAGTTCCAGCCCTTGGCCAGTTGGTACGCGCTGCGCGATCTGCTGCGCAGCGATGACCAGGAACCTGTGTACGTGCCCGTGATTGCCAAAGACGGCGAGTTTGCCGCTCTGATTTGCGACGAATGCCACGAGGGCTACCGAAAGATGGTGCCCTTGGCCGAGCAGCAAGATCCAGCCACCAATCGCGTGGCCGCACGGGTCTTCATGAGCCTGCCCTTCTGGTTCCCGGGCAACCGCGCCAAAGACATCACCGCCCCCACGCTGATCGTGGCCGCCGAGAACGATGGCCTCATCCCCGTGGGCAAGGTGCGCGACGTGGCCCAGAGCCTGCAAAAGGGCGAGTATGTCGAGCTGAAGGGCGCTGACCACTTCTCGCCCTACACCGGCCCCCTGTTTGAGCAGGTGGTGGCTCGGCAAACGGCGTTTTTCAAGAAGAACTTGATGCCGTCGGCAGGGACGAAGTGAGTGCGGGCCTGGACCGTCAGGCCCCTTTCATGGCGATGCTCCATGCCGCCTTTCAGTGTCAGCCCATGGCCCTCGCGAGTTCGCCAGTCGGCTCGACGGGATGGAGCTGGGTCAGTCGCCAGTCGCTGGCGCCTGAGTAGACACGTCGGAAGCGCAAGTAGCCAGCGCCAAGTTCAAAAGGCTCCCGCCCCGTGGTTTTCATGGGCGGGATCTTTCCCGTTTGCTTGTACAGCTTCACCCACTCGATTTTTGTGTCGTTCAGGGGTTTTGGCACGTAGCCACCAGCCAGTCCGAGTGCCACCGGATTCTTCTGGATGGCGATGTGGTTGTCATACAGCTTGACCCATTGCTTGAGCTCCCTCTCCACATCACCGGCTTCGATGGAGCCCGGCATGAGCTTGAA
>CAZRRW010000326.1:0-1605 GCA_964602505.1 uncultured Burkholderiaceae bacterium | reverse complement strand
TGGCGATGTCCGCCGTCTCCAGGTCGCGGATCTCGCCCACCATGATCACGTCCGGATCCTGCCGCAGGAAGGACTTCAGGGCTGCCGCAAAGGTGAGGCCCGCCTTGTCGTTCACATTGACCTGGTTCACCCCAGGCAGGTTGATCTCTGAGGGGTCCTCCGCCGTGGAGATGTTGACGCCAGGCTTGTTCAGCAGGTTCAGGCAGGTGTAGAGCGACACCGTCTTGCCAGAGCCGGTCGGGCCAGTCACAAGCACCATGCCATAGGGCCGGCCAATGGCCTCCAGGAGGCGCTCTTTCTCGACTGGGTCGTACCCCAGCGCGTCAATGCCCACCTTGGCGCTAGACGGGTCCAGGATACGGATGACGATCTTCTCGCCAAACAGGGTGGGCAGGGTACTGACGCGAAAGTCAATCACCCGGCCCTCACTGACCTTGAGCTTCATGCGCCCGTCTTGCGGCACACGCTTCTCCGAGATGTCCATCCGCGAGATCACCTTGATGCGAGATGCGAGCTTGTCCTTGATGGCGACGGGCGGCGACGCGATCTCGCGCAACTCGCCGTCGATGCGGAATCGCACCCGGTAGGTGTGCTCATAGGGCTCGAAGTGAAGGTCCGAGGCCCGCATCCCAATGGCATCCAGCAACATCTTCTGCAAAAACTTGACGACCGGGGCATCGTCGACCTCCGACGTCGCGGCCTCGGCTGCGGCGGGATCCTCTTCACCAGAGGCCAGTTCCGAGGCATCGAACTCGAAGTCCTGGCCGACGATGTTGTCCAGCGACTCGCTGGCGGTCTGGCCGCTGGCTTCGACCATCTTGGAGATCTTGTCGAACTCGACGATCACCCATTCCACCGCCATCTGGGTGGTGAACTTGACCTTCTCCAGTGCTTCCTGGTCAGACGGGTCGGCAGTGGCCAGGAACAGACGGTTGCCCCGCTTCGACAGCGGCATCACCTTGTAGGCCGCCGACAACTTGGCGTCGAGCACGCCCTTGGGCAGGCGAATGGGGTCGATCGCGTCCAGGTCCAGCAGCGGCAGTGCAAAGGCGCTGCTCGGGGAGTGCGCCAAGTCCTTCGGGGAGATCATGCCCGCCGAAATCAGCTCGGCAATGAAGCTCTGCTTGGATACCTGGGACTTGCGGTAGATCTCCTCGGCCTTGGCCTGCTCAATCTTCTTGGCCATGACCAAGGCGCGGGCCACACCCGGCAAGGCCACGGTCGAAGGAGTCGAGACAACAGCAGACAAACGCAGACCCTCAGTGTTTCAGCCCCTGGGGCGCAGCCCGTCTCGCCGACCCCATTCCCAGCGGATTCTGACACCAAAGTATTGGTATCGAGCCAGTGGCTGGCGAAAACGCGACGCTCAGTACGTTTCGAGGTGTAGACGGCCTTGGGCCTTCATCCGCCGCGCCAGCTCCTCCCAGTCTAGGCCGCCGGCCAAGGCAATATCGCGCAAGGCCAGCACCACCCCCTCCTCCATCGCCTTGAGCCCGCAGACATAGAAGAAGGCGTTCTCGTCAGCGAGCAACGCGGCCACATCGGCGGCCCGGGCACGCAGGGCGTCCTGGACGTATCGCTTGGGGCGCCCCGCCTCCCGGCTGA
>CAZRRW010000325.1:0-1630 GCA_964602505.1 uncultured Burkholderiaceae bacterium | reverse complement strand
GCCTGATTTTGGCTCACGACGATCACATGACCACCACCCGCACCCTGGCCGCCTGGGTGTCCGCCTCCTTGCTGGGCGGCGCTCAAGCGCACGACACCCTTCCGGACATTGGCGTCACAGCCCATTACGACAACGCCATCGGCACGTCAGAGGCGGCATCCGAGGGCCGGGTCAACCGCGCCTTGCTGGAGACGCGTCCGGCCCTGCGTCCGGGCGAGGTGCTGGAGTACGTGCCCGGCCTGATCGTCACCCAGCATTCGGGCGATGGCAAGGGCAATCAGTACTTTCTGCGCGGCTTCAACCTGGACCACGGCACCGACCTGGGCTTGTTCCTGCAAGGCATGCCCATCAACCTCAGCTCGCACGGTCACGGGCAGGGCTATGCCGACCTCAACCTGCTGGTGCCTGAGTTGATCGAGCACATCGACTACCGCAAGGGCGCCTACCGGGCGGACGACGGTGACTTCTCGGCCGCGGGCTCGGTGCGCATGCACTATGTGCGCCGCCTGGCGGCACCCCTGGCGCAGCTGACCCTGGGCGAGGGCGCTTACCAGCGCGTGGTGCTGGCCGGCTCGACCCCCGTGCGCGCTAGCGATGTGGCCGCCCCGGTGCTGCTGGGTGCGCTGGAATGGCACACGGCCGATGGCCCCTGGACGGTGCCGCAGGACCTGCGCCGTGCCAATGCCGTGCTCAGCCTGAGCGATGGCAGCGCGCGCCACGGTTGGCGGGTGGATGCCATGGCCTATGACGCCCGCTGGACGGCCACCGACCAGATCCCGCTGCGGGCGGTGCAGCAGGGCGTGTTGGGCCGCTTTGATTCGCTGGACGACTCGGATGGCGGTGTCTCCAGCCGCTACAGCCTGTCGGCGCAGTGGGCCGATCTGTCCGAGGTCGGTGGCTGGACGGCACAGGCCTACGCCGTGCGCTACCGCCTGAACCTGTGGTCCAACTTCAGCTATTTCGAGAGTGATCCGGTCGATGGGGACCAGTTCGAGCAGACGGACGAGCGCCTCATCCTGGGCGGTGGGCTGGCGCGCCAATGGCGCCATGGCAGCGAGGCGCAGCCTTGGCGCAGCACCCTGGGCCTGAGCGTGCGTCAGGACGAGGCCGATGTGGGCCTGTACGACACGGTGCGGCGCACCCGCTTGAGCACCACGCGCGATGACCAGGTGCGCATCACGGCCTGGTCGTTGTACGCTGAACAGGCCGTGCAGTGGGCGCCCTGGTGGCGCACCGTGTGGGGCTTGCGCGGTGACCAGCAGCGCTTCAGCGTGCTGAGCCGCACCGACGACCGCAACACCGGCGTGGCCACCGATGCGCTGTGGTCGCCCAAGCTGTCGATGGTGTTCGGGCCCTGGCAGCGCACCGAGTGGTTCGTCAACCTGGGCCGGGGCTTTCACAGCAACGATGCGCGGGGCGTGACGGCGCGTGTGGACCCCGATGGCAACCCGGTGGAGAAGGTGCCGGGACTGGTATCGGGCTTCAGCCGTGAGCTGGGTGTGCGCAGCGAATGGTGGCCGGGCTTGCAGACCTCGCTGGCCCTGTGGCGCTTGAACATGGATTCAGAGCTGCTGTACGTGGGCGATGCCGGCACCACCGAGCCCAGCCGCCCCAGCCGTCGACATGGGGT
>CAZRRW010000324.1:0-1654 GCA_964602505.1 uncultured Burkholderiaceae bacterium | reverse complement strand
GCCTTGAGCCTGGGCATGGTGCGCCAGATGACGGCCGCCTTGAAAGCCTGGGCCGACGCGCCCGGCGTGACGGCCGTGGTGGTGCACGGGGCGCCCCGCGTGAGCGCTGACGGCAAGGCGTCGGTGCACTTCTGTGCGGGCGGCGACATCCGCTTTTTTCACACCGCCGCGCTGGCGGGAGATGCCGCGCTGGAAGACTTCTTTACTGAAGAGTACGCCCTCAACCACCTCATCCACGCTTACCCCAAGCCCTACAGCTGCCTGATCGATGGGGTATGCATGGGCGGCGGCATGGGGATCGTCGGGCATGGCCGTGGCGACGGCCATGGGGCCGGGCACGGCGCAAACCACAGCCTGCGCGTGGTGACCCCGCTCGCCAAGCTGGCCATGCCCGAGACCAACATCGGCCTCTTCCCAGACGTGGGCGGTGGCTTCTTCCTGTCGCGCCTGCCTGGGGCCATGGGCGAATACCTGGCGCTCACGGGCCATGTGCTGTCGGGCACCGAGGCGCTGGCGCTCGGCCTGGCCGACGGCATGCTGGGGGCCGAAGGGCAGGCTGCCTTCTTGGCAGCCCTGGCCCATGGCGGCGAGGCGCGTGCCCTATTGCAGGGGCAGGGCTTGGTGCGCCGTGTGGCCGATGACGCCGCTATCGCCATGCAGGCGCTGCAAGCCCGGGCAGACCGCTTCTTTGCCGCACCGACCGCCCTGGCCATCGTGCAGGCGCTGGAGGCCTGCCCCAGCGCGAACCCAGACCACGCCTGGGCGCAGCAGACGGCGACCGGCTTGAGAAAGAAGTCGCCGCTGATGTGCGAGGTGAGCCTGCAGCAGGTGCGACGGGCCCGCAGCATGAACCTGGCGCAAGACCTGCGGATGGAGCGCGACCTGGTGCGCCACTGCTTTACGCCGCATCACCTGGGGCGCACGGCCGCCCAGAGCGAAACGGTGGAAGGCATTCGCGCCCTCGCGGTGGACAAGGACCACACCCCGCGCTGGCAGCCCGAACGGCTGGAAGACGTCACGCCCACCATGGTGGGCGGCTTCTTCGCCAGCCCCTGGCCTGCCGGCACGCACCCCTTGGCACACCTGTAGCGCACCCGGCGTGGGCGGCCGCCGCGGCTGGCCTGCACTGGCCTTGCCCGCACACACCAACACCTCGCCAGAGGGACCACGGGGAGACACCATGAAGCAGTTGACCGGCCTTGACTCGACGTTTCTGTTCCTTGAAACGGCGCAGATGCCCATGCACGTGGGCGCCCTGCATCTGTTTGAGATGCCGGCGGGCTACAGGGGCAACTGGGCCAATGACTTGCGCAAGCACCTGGCCAGCCGCCTGCACCTGACACCGCCGCTGCGCCGCAAGCTGGCCTGCGGCGGCGCCTGTGGTGGATGCCGCTGAACCTGGCCAACCCGGCCTGGGTACATGCCGAGCCCGACATGAGCTACCACGTGCAGACACTCAAGATTGGCAAGGTGGCCAAGGGCTCCGATGGCCTTCTGGAAATGGAAGTGCTGGTGGGCAAGCTGCACAGCCAGCTGCTCGACCGCACCCGCCCGCTGTGGCGCTTTTTTGTGGTGGAGGGCCTGCCCAACACGCCCGAAGGCAACAAGGTGATGGGCTTCTACTCGCAGCTGCACCACGCAGCAGTGGACGGGC
>CAZRRW010000323.1:1472-1702 GCA_964602505.1 uncultured Burkholderiaceae bacterium | reverse complement strand
CGTCTTCCACTTCAGTGGGGCAGTTGAAGGTGAAAGCTGCCGGCATGAAGATCAGAACCGACCACTTGCCCTTGAGCGTGGCGTCCGAGACTTCAATGAACTTGCCATTGTGGAAAGCCTGGGTTTTGAACGGTTTGACGGGCGTGTTGATCAGCGACATGAGCACTCCAAAAGAGAAGGTTGATGTTGTGTTGAAAAGAGGCAACGCGCCGGTGCGGTCGCGTCCAAGG
>CAZRRW010000323.1:0-1420 GCA_964602505.1 uncultured Burkholderiaceae bacterium | reverse complement strand
CTGGCCATAGGGCCAAGCCCCTGCCGGGGGTGCCAACGGGCCCCGAAGCTGGCCCCAGACCGGGCCCCGGCGCGAGCCGCGGCAGACTCAGAAACGGGTGCCGAAGGCCAGCAGGATGCGGGGCGTGGTGGTGGTCGAACTGGTGTCGGTGATGCGGTTGCCAGCGTTGTCGGTGTTGATGAGGGTGCGCCCGCTCTTCGCGTTGGTGAGGTTGAACACCCCCAATCGCCAGAAGCCGTAGCCGGGCACCACCTGCCCCACAAAAAAGTCCAGGCTGTGGGTGGCGTCCTGCCGGCCGTTGGCGGTGGCGGCGGTGTTCAGCTCGGCCGAGCCCGTCAGCGACAGGTTCACCCCGCCAAACCACCCCGCCCGCTGCATGGGGCGCTGCAGCGACAAGGTCGCCAGATACCGCGCCTGGCCGGGAATTCGGGCACCCGGGGTGGCGCCGCCGACCAGGCGCGACTCCAGCACGCTGGCGTTGAGGTTCACGTTCCAGCCCCGGCCCCAACCCAAGTCGGTCGGCCAGGTCACGTCTTGCTTGAAATCCGTCTCCAGCCCCCAGACATTGGCGGTGCCCAGGTTCTGGGCCGTCGACACCCAGCGCCCGCCAGTGTCCTGGCTTGTGACACGCGCCAGCACGTCGGTGCTGCGCCGCACAAACAGGTTGACGCCCGCCTGGCCATTGCCCGACAACTTGTGGTCAAACCCCATGTCCAGCGCCACCGTGGTCTCTGGCCTTAGGTTGGGGTTGCCTGCCTGGTCGGCGTTGCTGGGCGAGTTGATGCCCTGGCTGGGCACTGTGCGGTTGATCGAGTCCAGCAAAGCGGGGGTTCGGGTGGTGCGGGCCAGGTTGAAGCGCCACTGGAGGTCTTCGCTCTGGGGGATGCGCAAGTGTGCCGACGGCTGCCAATAGCCCAGGCTGCGGCCAAACACCCCGTTGGTGCCCACACCCCCCACCACGGTGCTCGTCTGCTTCAACTGTTCGCGCCGCAGGCCCAGGGTCAGCGTGCCGTTGCCCAGCACAGCCCATTCGTTCTGGCCCCACAGCACCGCACGACGCAGGCCGCTGGTCAGGGTTTGGGGAGTGAGCACCGGGGCCGCGCCGCCCGCCGCGCCCGTGCCGCTGCCTGAATCGACCTTGAGTTGCCGATCCTCGTATTCCGCGCCGCCCGACCAGAGCAACTGGTCGCGCGCGCCGGTCACCTTGCTCGCGGCTTGCCAGGTGGTTTCGTTCCGGCGGTCGTAGAAGCCGCTGCGGGTGAACGTGGGCCCGGTGCCGTTGTTGACGGTTTGCGAGCCGTCGCGGTTGAAGTTCTCCAGATTGTTGCCATAGCTCAGGCGGCTCTCCACACGCCCAACACTGAGGCGGTGGTTCCAGTCCCCACGCAGGTTGATGTATTGCCGGTTGCTGGTGCTGCCC
>CAZRRW010000322.1:0-1728 GCA_964602505.1 uncultured Burkholderiaceae bacterium | reverse complement strand
AGTTGTGTGGAAGCACTGTGGGCCTGCTGGGGCTGGCACCGGTGGCCCACACCCTGGCGCCCATGCTCAAGGGGCTGGGCGTGCGGTTGGTGGGCTACGACCCCGCCGTGCACCACGCGGCCCCGATCTGGGACAAGCTCGGTGTCGAACCGGTGAGCCTGCAGGAACTGCTGGGCCGGGCCGATGCGGTGTCGCTGCAGGTGGTCTACGCCTCGCGCTTCAAGGGCTGGCTCAACGAGCGGGTGCTCAACCATTGCAAGCCCGGCCAGCTCTGGGTCGGGGTCAGTCGCAGTGCCCTGTTCGATCCCGAAGCCCTGGCGCTTGCGCTGACCGACGGCCGCATCGACGCCTGCCTGCTCGACGGGGCCAATCCGAACTTTGCCGCCGAGGGCACGCCGCTGTACGGCATTCCCAACCTGCACCTCACGCCACGGCTGGGCTCGCACACGCGCGAAGCCAAGCTGCGTGCCAGCTGGTATGTGGCCCACCGCTTGCACGAGACGCTCTCGCCCATGGTGGCGCAGGCCGAGGCCCGGGCCAGCGACTTTTCCGTGCTCGACGGCATGGAGGAGCCGGCCGATCAGGTCGACCCGCAGGCGATCACGCCCTCGCAGTGGGGCGCCTGGTCCATGCACCGGCGGTGAAATAGGTCCCCCTTGCGCCACCCGCGGTGTCACCCCCCAGGGGGTGCCAGCAGCGGCCCGGCAGGGCCGGTTCCGCGCTGGCCTGGCTGATACGGGGACCCGTCAGGCGTCCAGCCGCGCCAGCTGCTCGCGCACCTTGGCCAGCGTGGCGCCGAAGTCGGCCACGCGCTTCTTTTCCTGCTCGATCACCGCCGGCGGTGCCTTGGCCACGAAGGCTTCGTTGGACAGCTTGCCGTTGGCCTTGGCGATCTCGCCTTCCAGGCGTGCCGCCTCTTTGGTCAGGCGGGCCTTCTCGGCCGCGACGTCGATTTCCATGAACAGACACAGGCGGGCTTCGCCCACCACCGCCACGGGTGCGGCCTGGGCGGCGGCAGCCCAGCTGGCCTCGTCGTCGAACACCTTCACTTCGCTCAGTTTGGCCAGGCCCTGCAGCACGGCCGCGTAGCGGCGCATGAAGTCGGCGTCGCCGACCACAAACATCGGCAGGCGGGTGGCGGGCGACACGTTGAGCTCGCCGCGCAGCGTGCGGCAGGCATCCACCAAGCTCTTGAGCTTGGCCACTTCGGCCTCGGCGATCTCGTCGATGCGCCCGGGCTGGCTCACCGGGTAGGTGGCGATGCTCACGGATTCACCCGCGCGCCCGGCGACCGGCGCGACCTTCTGCCACAGCTCTTCGGTGATGAAGGGGATGATGGGGTGCGCCAGGCGCAGGATGGTTTCCAGCGTGCGGATCAAGGTGCGGCGGGTGGCGCGCTGCTGTGCTTCACCACCGGTCTGGATTTGCACCTTGGCGATTTCCAGGTACCAGTCGCAGAACTCGTTCCAGACGAAGTCGTAGAGGGTGTTGGCCACGTTGTCCAGCCGGTACTCGGCAAAGCCCTGGGCCACAGCCGCTTCCACGCGCTGCAGCTGCGAGACGATCCAGCGGTCGGCCTGGGAGAAATCAAGGTAGCCGCCGGGCGTGCAGGCATCGGCGCCGTGGTCCGACAGGCCACAGTCCTGGCCCTCGCAGTTCATCAGCGTGAAGCGGGTGGCGTTCCAGAGCTTGTTGCAGAAGTTGCGGTAGCCCTCGCAGCGCTTGCTG
>CAZRRW010000321.1:0-1751 GCA_964602505.1 uncultured Burkholderiaceae bacterium | reverse complement strand
GCGAAGGTGGCAAGACCGTCGGCTCCGGCGTCGTCGCCAAGATCATGGAGTAAGCAGGGTTGGGCGCCCGCTTCTTCGGGTGCCACCCAGAGCCTGGTTGCAGGCTCAGCGACCCCGATGGTCACGGTGTGTTGCCAAATGACGGCCAGACTGACCCCTGGCCACGTTCTTCGAGGTTCTTATGGCCAAGCAGAAAATCCGTATCCGCCTGAAGGCGTTTGACTACAAGCTGATCGATCAGTCCGCGCAGGAGATCGTTGACACTGCCAAGCGCACTGGCGCCGTGGTCAAGGGCCCGATCCCGCTGCCCACCCGCATGAAGCGCTTTGACATCCTGCGCTCGCCGCACGTCAACAAGACCTCGCGCGACCAGTTCGAGATCCGCACCCACCAGCGCCTCATGGACATCGTGGACCCGACCGACAAGACGGTCGACGCCCTGATGAAACTCGACCTGGCCGCTGGCGTCGACGTCGAGATCAAGCTTCAGTAAGTGTCAGTAGAGAGGCAAGGCCTCTCGCGACCCCTGCCCATGGTCGGCCTTGGCAAACCAAGGCCATATCGGGCATAATCCTGGGTTTCCCGCGAAAGCGGGGTTGTCAGCCTGGCCAATCGATGTCGGGCGTTGTTAAACCGGGCTCCATGAGCCGGGAGAATAAAGATGAGTCTTGGCAATCGTCTCGGATTGCTGGGCCGCAAGGTGGGCATGATGCGCATCTTCACGGACGACGGGGACGCGATTCCCGTGACCGTGCTGGATGTATCAGGCAACCGGGTGTCCCAAGTCAAGAAAGTCGCCACCGACGGCTATAGCGCTGTCCAGGTGACCTTCGGCAGCCGCAAGGCATCCCGTGTCACCAAGCCGCAAGCGGGCCATCTGGCCAAGGCGGGTGTGCTGGCTGGGCAAGTCACCAAAGAATTTCGCGTGTCGGCCGAGCAGGCTGATGGATTGGCTGCTGGCGCTGAGTTGCCTGTGGCTACGTTCGCCGTGGGCCAGAAGGTCGACGTGCAGGGCGTTTCCATCGGCAAAGGCTTCACTGGCACCATCAAGCGCCACAACTTCGGATCTCAGCGCGCGTCGCACGGCAACAGCCGTTCGCACAACGTGCCTGGCTCCATCTCGATGGCGCAAGACCCGGGTCGCGTGTTCCCTGGCAAGCGCATGTCAGGCCAAATGGGCAACGAAACCGTGTCGGTGCTGAACCTCGACGTGGTTCGCATTGACGAAGCGCGCTCCCTCATCATGGTGCGTGGCGCCGTGCCTGGCGCCAAAAATGGCCACGTGGTCGTGCGCCCGGCGGTCAAGGCCAAGGCCAGCGCCTCGAAAGGAGCCAACTGATGCAGCTCGAGCTCCTGAACGAACAGGGCCAGTCGTCCGCCAAGGTGGACGCCCCTGACACCGTGTTTGGTCGCGACTACAACGAAGCGCTGGTGCACCAGCTGGTGGTGGCCTACCAGGCCAATGCCCGCCAGGGTACCCGCGCGCAGAAAGACCGTCGCGAGGTCAAGCACAGCACCAAGAAGCCTTTCAAGCAAAAGGGCACGGGTCGTGCGCGCGCGGGTATGACGTCTTCGCCCCTGTGGCGCGGAGGCGGCCGGATTTTCCCGAACCGCCCGGACGAAAACTTCACGCAGAAGCTCAACAAGAAGATGTACCGCGCCGGCATGGCGTCCATCTTCTCTCAGCTGGCGCGCGATGGCCGAATTGCGGTGGTCGACAGCATCAAGGTGGATGCGCCCAAGACCAAGCT
>CAZRRW010000320.1:0-1753 GCA_964602505.1 uncultured Burkholderiaceae bacterium | reverse complement strand
CCCACCAGCATTCGCGGTGAAAGCGACGAAAAAGGGTCCTGGAACACCACCTGAGCGTCACGGCGACGCGCGCGCCGAGACGAAGCGTCAAGCGCCTGCCAGTCGTCGCCTCCTAAACGCACCACACCGGCCTTCAGGGGGGTAAGTCCTAGCAGGGCCATCGCCAGCGTGCTCTTGCCCGACCCCGACTCGCCGATGATTCCAAGGGTTTGCCCGGGCGCCACCTGAACGTCTGCCCCGTGCACCGCACTTGAACCAGCCGCGAAAACCAGCCAGCGGGGTGGGGTACACCACCCGCAGCCCGTCCGCCTGGATCACAGGCGCCACGGCACCGCCCAACTCCGCCTCGCCCAGTTCGCGCACAGCACGCTTGGGCTTGCTGGCCAGCAGGCGCTGCGTGTAGGCATGCGCAGGGTTATGGAACACCTCGGCCACGGCACCCTGCTCCACCAGATGGCCCTGCTCCATCACTGCCACGCAGTCGGCAAAGCGCCGAACTAGGTTCAGGTCGTGGGTGATCAGCACGATCGCCATGCCTTCGTCGCGCTGGAGCTCATCCAGCAGCTGCAAGATCTCGGCCCGAACCGTCACGTCCAGCGCGGTGGTCGGCTCATCGGCCAGCAGCAGCTTGGGCGCACAGGCCAGCGCCATCGCGATCATGGCGCGCTGGCGCTGGCCACCCGACAGCTGGTGCGGGTAGGCAGCCGCGCGCCGCTGAGGCTCGGCAATGCCCGTGCGCGCCAGGAGTGCAACCGCCCGGGCCCAGGCGGCTTTGCGGGATGCCCCCTCATGCAGCTCAATCACCTCGGCAATCTGGTCGCCCACGCTGTAGAGCGGGTTCAGAGCCGTCATGGGCTCCTGGAAGATCATGCCGACCTCTCGGCCCCGAATGCCGCGTAGACGCCGCTCGGGCAGCCCGATCAACTCCAGCCCACCCTCGCTGGAGGCGAACTGCGCGCTGCCACGCACGCTGGCGGCGCCATTGAGGCCAAGCAGGGCCAGAGCCGTCACGGTTTTGCCAGACCCGGACTCGCCCACCAGCGCCAGCTTCTGGCCCGCCTGCACCTCAAACGAGACCTGGTTCACCACTTGGCGCCCGTCGAACGACACCGACAGGTCATGCACCTGCAGCAAGGCGCTCATCCGGCCACCTCGCGGTCTGCCTTTCTCGGGTCAAGCGCATCGCGCAAGGCGTCGCCCATGAAGGTGAGCAGCAGCAAGGTGCCCACCAGCACCCCGAACGTGGACAAGGAGATCCACCAGGCATCGATGCTGTTCTTGCCCTGGCTGAGCAATTCGCCGAGGCTGGGGGTGCCAGGAGGCACACCCAAGCCCAAAAAGTCGAGACTGGTGAGGGCCAGGATGGCCGCACTCATGCGAAAGGGCAGAAAGGTCACCACGGGTGTCAGCGAGTTGGGCAGGATGTGGCGCCACATGATCTGGGCATTCGACAAGCCCAGGGCCCGCGCCGCCTTGACGTAGTCGAGTTGTCGGTTGCGCAGAAACTCCGCGCGCACATAGTCACTCAAGCCCATCCAGCCAAACAGGCTGAGCAGCACCAACAGCAAGGCAACGCTTGGCGCAAACACCGCACTGAAGATGATGAGCAGGTACAACTCGGGCATGGACCCCCAGATCTCGATGAAGCGCTGGAATACGAGGTCGATCTTCCCGCCGAAGAAACCCTGGATAGCGCCGGCCACGACCCCCAACACCACCCCGATGGCAGTCAGTGCCAAGGCAAACAGCACGC
>CAZRRW010000319.1:0-1756 GCA_964602505.1 uncultured Burkholderiaceae bacterium | reverse complement strand
AAAGTTGGATGAAAAAACTCAGCCCAGAGGGGTCAGATTTACGTGGAAATCAACACCCTGCCGATTCAAATCCGAGCGATCTGTCTTTCACAGCAGATCCTGAATGCTCAACCCATGTTGACGCAAAGTTGCGACGATCTCAACGATCGCCGCGTCCCGCCGGGCCAGCCACTGCTCATGCTGGCGCTCTCGTTCTCGTGCCTGCCTGCGCTTTTCCTCGCCATCATCAGCCTGGGAAAAGGCCATGCTCATTTCACTCATCAACTGCCGAAAGCGCTCGTCTCCCATCGGCACGTAGGGAAGAGCACTGTTTTGCTGGGTGGCTTTTCGGCTGCGAAAGCTCTTGTCTGCAAATGGCATCTGCGAGGCTTGCTGGATTGACCAAGGGTTCAGGCTTCATCATATTCCGGCGGTTGCGCCCTGGCAGTCCCGCGATGCGCAAGACATGTCCAGTGGATGGACTTGCTACTGAACCGGGACAAGATCTGCACCGACAGTAAGAACTTCGTCGGTGAACCTCTGGCGGCATGTGGTCCAACGACCATGTGCGCTCTGACGGCTATGCTCATGCTTGCATTCGCTGTGCGACCTCCGTCGTCATGGGTCTCCATGATCCCGGTGGAGGTCACCCCCTGTTCCTGCAACCTTTTCAGAGCCTGGAGCCTTCAATGAAAACTCTCCTTACCCTCCTCGCCGCTCTGGCGATCAGCGCCCCCGTGCTGGCCGAGACCGCTTCCTGCCATGCCGCGGCAGCCGAGAAAAAGCTCGCCGGAGCGGCCAAGACCTCGTTCCTCAAGAAGTGCGAGAAAGATGCGACCGCACAGTGCGAACTGAAGAGCCAGGAGAAGAAGCTCGCCGGCGCAGCCAAGAACAGCTTCGAGAAGAAGTGCGTAAAGGACGCCGTCGGCGCGCCCTGATCGCTTGAACCATGTGGCTCATGGGGCGCTGACGAGCTGTCGTCCGGTTCCCCCGGAACGTCGCGCAGCTGCCTGCGTGTGCCCTCCATGCGAAGACGCGCGACCGCGGCTTGATGGGCTCCAAACCTCAGCGCTCTGACTTGGAGCGCTTCTGGGCCCGCCACTCCCAGGGTGGCATCGCCGAGGGATCGACCCACAGGCCCTGACGTGCTCCCCGGGCGTCCTGCTCGGCCGACGCGTAGATCATCCGGTCGGATGCAGATTGCTCCGTCTCGTACTTCTTGTAGTGCCACGCCAACCCCGCGACCACCAGGGCAAGGTTCGCATCCCGGTCTCCCACCAGCACCTTGCCGACGGTACGCCCGTATCGATCGGTTTTCTGGGCTTCCACGACGACGGGTTTGCTGAACACGAGCGAGGACAGAAACGCCTTTGATCGCTGGCCGAACGCCTGGGACTTCTCGGGGGCGTCGATACCGGCCAGGCGGATTTTGTGCTGGACGCGCTGGTCATCCAGGACAGTAATCGTGTCACCGTCCGTCACACCGACCACGCGGCCCGTCAGGATCTGCGCCCAGGCTGCAGGCGTGAGCAGAGTGATCAGCAGTCCCAGGATCAGGGCCCGGGCCTGAGGGGTGCACCAGCTTCGAGGAGCTCTTTCCATCGTCCACCAAAAGAAAACCCGACCGAAGCCGGGCCAAGGATGGTGCATCAAACACTCATCAGGGAGGATGGAGTGCTTGTTCAAGGCACCCCGAAGGCATTCTGGCGTATGCGGCTGCACGGTAAGCGTGGCCTCAAGGCCCTTGTTGTGAGGTTTGCCTGGGCGCGGCAGCATG
>CAZRRW010000318.1:0-1764 GCA_964602505.1 uncultured Burkholderiaceae bacterium | reverse complement strand
CACCGCGACAAGCGGTTCGGGTGCCAGTACAGGAACTTGGCATAGATGTCCACGTCCTTGGTCTCGCGGATGAACAGCATGCCCACCACCAACGTCACCGCCGCCACCCCGATGGAATACCACAGCCCGTGGTTGATGTTCCCATTGCTCGCCACCATCGCGAACGCGATCGTCGGCATCAGACCGCCGAACCAGCCATTGCCCACGTGGTACGGAATCGACAACGCCGTGTACCGGATCCGCGTCGGGAACATCTCCACCAGCGTCGCCGCCAGCGGGCCGTACACCATGGTCACCAGCAGCATCAGCACCACCAGCACCGCCACCACCCCCACGTGGTTGATCGCCGCCGGATCCGCCCGCTTCGGGTAGCCCGCCGCCTCCAGCGCCTCCGGCAACTCCTGCTTGCGGAACATGCTGATCTCCAGCAGGCTTTCCTGCGTGAACGCCATGCCATCGTCGTTCAGCCGGCCATTGGGCGGATGCAGCACCGTCGTGCCCACGTGCACCTCCGTCTTCGACCCCGACGGCAGCGCCTCCGTCCGGTAACTGGCCGACAACTGCGCCAGCGTGCGCTTCGCGATGTCGCACGACGACGTGAAATCCACGTCCGTCGCGATCGGGCTGCCCTGGAACGAGCAGGTCATCGGATCGGCCTTCACCACCACCGCCACCCGCTCCTGCGCCGCCGCCAGCGCCGGGTTCGCCAGCTCGGTCATCAGCTTGAACAGCGGAATGAACAGCATGATCGCCAGCGCCAGGCCCGTCATGATGATCGGCTTGCGGCCGATGCGGTCCGACAGCGCACCGAACAGCACGAAGAACGGCGTGCCGATCGCCAGCCCCGCCAGGATCAGCAGGTTGGCCGTGGTCGCGTCCACCTTCAGCACGTTGGTCAGGAAGAACAGCGCGTAGAACTGGCCCGTGTACCAGACCACCGCCTGTCCCGCCACCAGGCCGAACAGCGCCAGCACGATCACACGCAGGTTCTTCCACTGGCCGAAGCACTCGGCCAGCGGTGCCTGCGAGCCCTTGCCCTCCTCCTGCATCTTGCGGAAGGCCGGCGACTCGCGCATCGACAGCCGCGCCCACACCGAGATCGCCAGCATCACCGCCGACAGCGCGAACGGGATGCGCCAGCCCCAGTCGTTGAACCCCGCCTCGCCCAGCAGCAGTCGCGTGCCCAGGATCACCAGCAGCGCCAGCATCAGGCCCACCGTGGCCGTGGTCTGGATCCAGCCGGTGTAGGCGCCGCGCCGGTGCTGCGGCGCATGCTCGGCCACGTAGATCGCCGCGCCGCCGTACTCGCCGCCCAGGGCCAGGCCCTGCAGCAGCCGCAGCAGCACCAGCAGCACCGGTGCCAGCGCGCCGGCCGTGCTGTAGGTCGGCAGCACCGCCACCAGCATGGTCGACACGCCCATCAGCGAGATCGTGACCAGGAAGGTGTACTTGCGGCCGATGCGGTCACCCATGCCGCCGAAGATCAGCGCGCCCACCGGCCGCACCACGAAGCCGGCCGCGAAGGCCAGCAGCGTGAAGATGAAGGCCGCGGTCGGGTCCAGCGCGGTGAAGAACTGGCGCGCGATGATCGCGGCCATCGCACCGTACAGGTAGAAGTCGTACCACTCGAACACCGTGCCCAGCGACGCGGCCAGGATCACGCGGCGCTCGCCGCGCTCCATGCCCCGGGGCTCGGCCGCGGCGGATGCGGCAGTGGCCGCCGGACCGGCCGCGGCCGTGGCGGGGGGCTGGGCCGATGGGCCG
>CAZRRW010000317.1:0-1770 GCA_964602505.1 uncultured Burkholderiaceae bacterium | reverse complement strand
CCAGCCCCTTGAGGTACTCGCCTTCGCTGAAAGCCAGGGTGTGCGGGTGGTCGGGCGCTGCACCCAGCCGCTTCCAGATGTGGGCGTCGCACCCGGCTTCAAGGGCGGCGTCGCCCACGATTTTCTCGAAAAACTCCGGTGAGATGCCTCCGGAGCACGAGTAGGTGTGCAGCAGCCCCCCGGGCACGAGCAGTTTGAAGGCCAACCGGTTGATGTCCTTGTAGGCGCGGGCGGCACGGCTGGCGTGGGCAGCGCTGGGCGCAAACTTGGGAGGGTCCAGGACGATCGCGTCGAAGCTTTCCCCGCTCCTCGCCAGATCACGCAGGGTCTGGTTGACGTCAGCATCCAGAAACTGGCATCTCGCCGAGTCATCGGGTTGCAGTGCATTCAATGCAACGTTGCCCTTGGCCTGTAGCAGGGCAGGGCCGGAGGAATCCACCGACACCACCTGTTGAGCGCCGCCAGCCAGCGCGGCCACGGTGAAGCCCCCCGTGTAGCAATAGCAGTTGAGCACCCGGCGGTGCCCGAAATGCCGCACTGCGTCAGCGAAGGCTTTCCGGTTGTCGCGCTGGTCCAGGTAGAACCCGGTCTTGTGGCCCTCGGCGATGTCCAGTCGAAGGGTCCAGGTGTGCTCCCGGATGGACAGTGAGGTCGGCGTTGGCACGCCGTCCGCGCCAGTGCCGCCACGCAGCCAGCCGGCGGCGGGTTCCAGGCCTTCTAGCTTGCGCACACTGGCATCTGATCGCTCGTACAGCTTCGCCAGCCCCGTCTTCTCAAGCAGCGCATCCGACAGCGCAGCCTTCCATCGTTCCGCGCCTGCCGACAAAAACTGCGCCACCAGGATGTCGCTGTACTGGTCTACCACCAAGCCCGGCAACCCGTCGGCTTCACCATGGATCAGGCGCACGCCATCGCTTTGGATCGGCAGGGCCTTGCGCCGTGCCAGAGCAGCCTCTATCCGGCCCTTGAAGAAGGCATGGTCGATCGGCCTGGCCTCATTGAAACTCCAGACGCGCAGCCGGATCTGGGAGTCGGGGCTGAACGCCGCCCAGGCCATGAAACGGCCTTCTGCCGCCTGCACTTGCACCGTCTCACCAGACTTCAGGCCTTTGGGGGCATGCCGGATGCTTCCGGCGAATACCCAGGGGTGGCGGCGATGCAGCGATCGCTCCTTGCCCGGGAGCAGGGTCACGATCTTCATGGCCTGTCCGGGTCTGACGACGTGCCAGCCTTCTGACGGGCCCGGGGGTGGGCGGCGTCATAAGCCTTGGCCAGATGCTGGAAGTCCAGCCGGGTATACACCTGCGTTGTCGAAATGCTCGAATGGCCCAGCAGTTCCTGCACCGCCCGCAAGTCACCGCTGGATTGCAGAAGGTGGCTGGCAAACGAGTGCCTCAGCATGTGCGGGTGCACCGCAGTGGCCAGACCAGCGGCCTCGGCCCGCCGCCGCACCACCTGCCATACAGCTGCTGCACTGATGCGTCGTCCGCGCGCCCCCAGAAAGAGCGCCGACGCATGGGCCTGGTCGGCCGGTGTGCCTGACAACAACGCCCGCTGTTTCAGCCAGTGCCGCAGCGCAAGCAGGGCGGGATTGCCCACAGGTACGCTGCGGCGTTTGCTGCCCTTGCCCAGGACGGTGGCTTCGGCAGCATCCCAGTCGATCCACCCTTTCGACTCGTAAACGCCCGCCCTGAGGTAGCGGACATCCAGGCCCACCAATTCACCCACTCGCAGGCCACTGCCGTATAGCAATTCAACGATGGCTTTGTC
>CAZRRW010000316.1:0-1777 GCA_964602505.1 uncultured Burkholderiaceae bacterium | reverse complement strand
TCGAGCACCCCCACCAGCAGAAACACCTTGGTCTGCAGCGGCTCCATCATCTCGGGCTGCCGGGCGCTGGCCTCCAGGTAGCGCGAGGCCATGATGCCCACGCCCAAGCAGGAGCCAATAGCCCCCAGGCCAATCATGTGGCCCACCGCAAGGGGAACGAGGTTGATGCTGTCCATGTGCTGTCCTTTCTTGGGTTTCTGGCAGCATGTTGGCCTTGCGCACCCGGCGTGTCGATGACCTCAGAGGTCAAGCGCCCGGGCAGCCCCGGTACAAAGGCTCACACCATGAAGATTGACCCCCGCTTTCCCAAGCTGTTCATCCTGGATCACCCGCTCATCCAGCACAAGCTCACCCACATGCGCGACAAGCGCACCTCCACCAAGACCTTCAAGCAGCTGCTCAAGGAGCTGACCCTGCTGATGGGCTACGAGCTCACCCGCGACCTGCCCATTGCCACCGAGCGCATCGAGACGCCGCTGGTGGAGATGGACGCGCCAGTGATTGCCGGCAAGAAGCTGGCCATCGTGCCGGTGCTGCGCGCGGGCATTGGCATGGCCGACGGCCTGGCCGAGCTGGTGCCCTCAGCCCGCATTGGCCACATTGGCCTGTACCGCGGTGCCGACCACAAGCCGGTGGAATACCTGGTGAAGCTGCCCGAGGTGGAGGGCCGCACTTTCATCCTGTGCGACCCGATGCTGGCCACTGGCAACTCGGCCGTGCATGCGGTGGACGTGCTGAAGAAGCGCGGCGTGAAACCCGCCGACATGCGCTTTCTGGCCCTGGTGGCTGCGCCCGAGGGCTGCGAGGTGTTCTTCAAGGCCCACCCCGACGTGGCCGTGTACACCGCTTCGCTCGACAGCCACCTGAACGACCACGCCTACATCGTGCCCGGCCTGGGCGACGCGGGCGACCGCCTGTTTGGCACCAAGTAGGCTTGGCCTTGCACCCAACCTCAAGGCCTGCCATGACGATCTTCCGCTTTGTTGTGATTCCGGTGTTTGCCATCCTGCTGGCCGTGCTGGCGGCTGGGCAGTTCGGCCTGTTTCGCGGCCGTGCGCCAGACGACCTAGGCTACCGCTTTGGCGGGCAGGCGGGGCGGCTCAAGCCCGCCAACGAAGCCTACTGGAACGTGGCTTCCAGCCAGGCCACCACCCCTTACCACCAGGTGGAGCCCCTGGCCAAGGGCCGCGCTGCCGAGCTGTGGCCCCAGCTGATGGCAGCTGCCAAGGCGCAGCCGCGCAGCCGCGTCACGCTGGAAGAGCCCAACTATCTGCGCATGGAATGCCAGACCCTATGGATGAAGTTTGTGGACGACCTGGAGCTCTACCGAGACGACCAGGCCAACGTGGTCCACGTGCGCAGCGCCTCACGCCTGGGCCGCAAGGACTTTGGCGTGAACCGGGCGCGGGTGGAGGCCCTGCGGGCACAGGTGCCCGGGGCCTAGGCTCACCCACCCAGCTTGCATTTCGCGCCGCCTAGGCGGCGTTTCGTCGCAAACCCCTCGGCCCACCGGGGCTGGCCCGGCACAGTGCGCCCATCCACACCACGGAGGACGCCATGCTCACATGGAACCCCTTGATTGCCACCCATGCCCTGGCCGCTGGCCTGGCCGTGCCCGTGGGCGCGGTGGCCCTGCTGGCCCGCCCGGGCGGGCGCATCCACAGCCTCATCGGCGCCCGCTGGCACAAGCGCCTGGGCTACACCTGGGCCCTGTTGATGGTGACCGCCGCCCTGACTGGGGCCTTCATCCGCGACTTTGGGCTGCCCAACATCAACG
>CAZRRW010000315.1:0-1804 GCA_964602505.1 uncultured Burkholderiaceae bacterium | reverse complement strand
AGGGCACTTTCAGTTTCAGCCGTTGGCGGTTGATGCTGAGGGCGAACGACGTTTTCTGATGGTGGCGCGGCTGCTGCGCGAAAAGGGGGTGGCCGAATATGCAGCGGCGGCTGCCTTGCTGAAGTCCAAGGGGGTTTCTGCCCGGTTTCAGCTGCTGGGCAATTTGAGCGCGGACAACCCGTCGTCGCTGGGCCAGGCCTGGTTGCAGGCGCAAGTGGCTTCAGGCGCTGTCGAGTATCTGGGCGCAGCAGACGATGTGCGCCCCGTGCTGGCCCAGGCTCATGTGGTGGTATTGCCGTCCTACCGGGAGGGCACCCCCAGGTCCCTGCTGGAGGCCATGGCTGTGGGCCGGGCCCTGGTGGCCACCGACGTCCCGGGCTGCCGCGATGTGGTGACCCCCCAAGGTAATGGGGTGCTGTGCCCCGCCATGGATGTGGCGGGTTTGGCCGCGGCCATGGAAACCCTGGCAAAACTGCCCGTCGAACAGCTTCGCCAAATGGGCGAATACTCCCGTCGGCGCGCCGAAAATGAGTATGACGAAAAGTTGGTAATATCGGCTTACCGCAAGGCGCTCGACGAGCTGGCCTGACGGTTCACTCAAAGGAAGCATCATGGAAAATCTGGTTGAGTTGCAGTCGCAGATCGAAAAACTTCAGAAGAAGGCCGCAGATATCAAAGCCAAGGAGTTCAGCAATACCGTGGCTGATATCCTGGCCAAAATGGCTGCGTTTGGCATCACCATCCGTGATTTGCAGAGCGCCAGCAAGAAGAAGCCCGGTCGCGGCAAGGGGGCGGCCAAGGCCGCCAAACCTGCGGGCGGTCGCCGCACCAGCGCCAACAAAGGCACCAAGGTGGCAGCCAAGTACAAGGGCCCGAACGGCGAAGCCTGGTCGGGCCGCGGGTTGCCGCCCAAGTGGATGGCTGCGTTGCTGGCCCAGGGCCGCAAGAAGGAAGAGTTCGCCATCTAAGCGCCTGCTAGGGCTAACCTGCAGGTGGGGCACGCGCCCCCATCAGATAATGTGACTTCAGGCCCCGCCGGTGTGCGGGGCTTTTCACTGGTGCGGCGCAATGTGCGCCTGTGCCCCGGCAGCTTTTCGGGCAGCGGCAACAATCGCTGCGTCCAGCAAACACTGTGCTTCTGCTTGTTCTTGCGTTCCTGGTGTCGGTCGTGGTGACGGCCTTGAGCATCCGCTACCACCGGCTGCACATGCACCTGTCGGCCGACCGAATCGACAAGCCGCAGGCCTTCCACTCAAGGCCTACGGCCCGCGTTGGCGGGCTGGCCATTGCGGTCGGTCTGGGTGCTGGGTTTGGCGGTGCCGCATGGCTGGGACGCGCGGATGCCGCGCTGACGCTGAATCTGGGGCTGGCGCTGCTGCCAGCCTTCTTGGCCGGTTTTGTGGAAGACCTGACCAAGGAGGTGCCGCCCAAATGGCGCCTGTTGCTGACTTCGGCAGCTGGCGTGTGGGCCGTGTGGGCCTTGGGGGCCACGGTGCCGCGCCTAGGCATCGACTGGATGGACGCCTGGTGGGGGCAGTGGCCCTGGCTGGGCTGGGCCTTGGCCGTCGCAGCCATTGCGGGCCTGCCGCACGCGGTGAACCTGATCGACGGCTACAACGGCCTGATGGGCATGGTGTGCCTGTTGATGCTGGCCGCGCTGGGCTATGTGGGTTTCCAGGTGCAAGACCGCGAGTACATGCTGCTGGTGGGCATTGCGGCTGGCGCAGTGGGGGGCTTTCTGCTGTTCAACTACCCGCGCGGCCTGATATTTGCAGGCGATGGGGGCGCCTACCTGATGGGCGCC
>CAZRRW010000314.1:0-1809 GCA_964602505.1 uncultured Burkholderiaceae bacterium | reverse complement strand
CATCGGCGCCCTGGCCGAAGTCACCGGCATGAGCAAGTCGGGCGTGTTCGCCCACTTTGGCTCGCGCGAGGAACTGCAGATCAGCGTGGTGCGCGAGTACCACGACCGCTTTGAGCAGGAGGTCTTCTACACCGCCTTGCAGCAGCCCCGCGGCCTCAAGCGCCTGGAGACCCTGTTCGAGAACTGGGTGCGGCGGGTGTCAGTGGAACTCGACTCCGGCTGCATCTACATCAGCGGCGCGGTCGAATTTGACGACCGCCCTGGCCCGGTGCGCGACGCGCTGGCCTCCATGGTGCTGACCTGGCACAAGGCCTTTGTGCGGGCGATTGAACTGGCCAAGCAGACGGGCGAGCTGCGGGCCGACACCAACGCCGAATCCCTGAAGTTCGAATGCCTGGGCCTCATCCTCGCCCTGCATCACGATGCCAGATTCCTTCGCCTTGATGGTGCGCTCGATCGCGTTCATGCGGGTTTCAAGCGCCTGATCGACTACCACCGAAACACGTCCAACTGAAAAGGAAGTCACCGTGCCCACCTACACCCCGCCGCTGCGTGACATGCAGTTCGTCATGCATGAAGTGCTGAAGACGCCCGAGGTGCTCAAGCAGCTACCGGCGCATGCCGAGACCGATGCCGACACCATCAATGCGGTGCTGGAGGAGGGCGGCAAGTTCGCCAGTGAAGTGCTTTTCCCGCTGAACATCAGCGGCGATGCCGAGGGCTGCCAGCTCGACAAGACCTCGCATGAAGTCACGCCGCCCAAGGGCTTCAAGGAGGCCTACGCCAAGTACGTGGAAGGGGGCTGGCCCGCACTCAGCTGCGACCCCGCCTACGGCGGCCAGGGCCTGCCCATTGTGGTGAACCAGGCCTTCTACGAGATGCTCAACTCGGCCAACCAGGCCTGGACCATGTACCCTGGCCTGACCCATGGGGCTTACGAGTGCCTGCATGCCCATGGCACCGACGAGCAGAAGAAGACCTACCTGCCCAAGCTCACCAGCGGCGAGTGGACTGGCACCATGTGCCTGACCGAACCCCACTGTGGCACCGACCTGGGCCTTTTGCGCACGAAGGCCGAGCCGCAGGCGGATGGCAGCTACAAGATCACCGGCGGCAAGATCTTCATCAGCTCGGGCGAGCACACCCTGTCCAAGAACATCGTCCACCTGGTGCTGGCCCGCCTGCCTGACGCGCCGCAGGGCAGCAAGGGCATCAGCCTCTTCATCGTGCCCAAGCTGCTGGTGAACGCCGACGGCTCCCTGGGCGAACGCAACCCCATCTTCTGTTCAGGCCTGGAGCACAAGATGGGCATTCATGGCAATGCCACCTGCCAGATGACCCTGGACGGGGCCAAGGGCTGGCTGGTGGGGCAACCCAACAAGGGTCTGGCCGCCATGTTCGTGATGATGAATGCGGCGCGCATTGGTGTGGGCATGCAGTCGCTGGGCCTGACGGAAGTGGCGTTCCAGAACGCCCTGGCCTATGCGAAAGACCGCATCCAGATGCGTGCCCTGTCGGGTCCGAAGGAGAAGGACAAGCCTGCCGACTCCATCCTCTTCCACCCCGATGTGCGCAAGATGCTCATGACCGCCAAGGCCTACGCCGAAGGTGGGCGGGCCCTCAGCCTGTACTGCGCACTGCTGATCGACCAGTACCTGAACCACCCTGACGAGAAGACCCGCCAGGACGCCGAGGAAATGGTGGCCCTGCTCACGCCCATCGTGAAGGCCTTCATCACTGACAACGGCTGGACGTCCACCTCAGCCTGTCTGCAGGTGTTTGGCGGCCACGGCTACATCAAGGAATGGG
>CAZRRW010000313.1:0-1840 GCA_964602505.1 uncultured Burkholderiaceae bacterium | reverse complement strand
CGCGGGGCCAGGTCTTTCAGCGTCGGGGCATAGCGCTCCATGAAGCGCTCGCCATTGACGTTGCGCAGGATGGCGCCTTCGCCGCGGCAGCCCTCGGTCAGCAGCACGCCTGCGCCGGCGACGCCGGTGGGGTGAAACTGCCAGAACTCCATGTCCTCGAGCGGAATGCCAGCGCGCGCCGCCATGCCCAGGCCGTCGCCAGTGTTGATAAAGGCATTGGTGGAGGCGGCATAGATGCGTCCTGCCCCGCCCGTGGCCAGCATCACTGCCTTGGCTTCCAGGATGTAGACCTCACCCGTCTCCATCTCAAGCGCCGTCACGCCCACCACGTCGCCTTCGGCATCGCGGATCAAGTCGAGCGCCATCCACTCGACAAAGAAGTTGGTGCGCGACTTGACGTTCTGCTGATACAGGGTGTGCAGCATGGCGTGGCCGGTGCGGTCGGCGGCGGCGCAGGCGCGCGGCACGGGCTTTTCGCCATAGTTGGCGCTGTGCCCCCCAAACGGGCGCTGGTAGATGGTGCCGTCGGCATTGCGGTCAAACGGCATGCCGTAGTGCTCAAGCTCGTACACCACCTTCGGCGCTTCGCGGCACATGAACTCGATGGCGTCCTGGTCGCCCAGCCAGTCTGAGCCCTTGACGGTGTCGAAGAAGTGGTAGTGCCAGTTGTCCTCGGCCATGTTGCCCAGGCTCGCGCCGATGCCACCCTGGGCGGCCACCGTGTGCGAACGGGTTGGGAACACCTTGGACAGGACTGCCACGTTCAGGCCGGCGCGTGCGAGCTGAAGCGAGGCCTGCATGCCGGAGCCGCCTGCCCCGACGATCACCACATCAAACCGTCGCTTGGGCAACGATGTCATCACAGCAGCCACGCTCACAACCTCCAGAGCACTTGAACAAACCAGCCAGCGCAGCCGACCAGCCAAACGATGGTGAATACCTGGAGCGACAAGCGCGCCCACACAGGCTTGACATAGTCCATCCAGATGTCACGCACACCCACCCAGATGTGCCAGGCCATGGCCACGATGACGATGAAGGTCAGCACCTTCATCCACTGCGCAGCAAAGATGCCGGCCCATTTGTCGTAGTCGGTAGGGCCTGGGGTCAGCAGCTGCACCATCAGCACCACGGTGAACAGTGCCATCACCACCGCCGTGACGCGCTGCGACAGCCAGTCCTTGAAGCCGTAGTGCGCGCCAACGACGAGACGCTTGGAACCAAAGTTGGGGTGTGCCATGGCGTCGCTCCTCAATACAGCCCGAAGATCTTGGCGCCGATGGCCAAGGTCAGCACCACGTCCAGGCCCAGCGTCACCAGGGCGGAGGTCTTGCCCCATTCCTTGGACACGGAGTGGAAGGCATCCATCCACAGGTGCCGCACGCCTGCAATGAAGTGATGCACATACGCCGCCAGCAGCGCCCAGACGATGAGCTTGACCCAGACGCTCGACAGGGCCGCCCGGAAGACGTCGAACGAAATCTCGGAGGTGACCGACTTGTCAAACAGCCACGCCACCAGGGGCAGCAGCAGGAACATGAGAGCACCGCTGATGCGGTGGAAGATGGAGACGATGCCAGCAGGCGGCAGGCGGTAGGAAAGGATCTGGAGGACGTGGATGTTCCGGAATTCCGGACGTTTCTTGACGACAGCGTCAGACATGACTGCAGGTTCCCTCGGGCCTTGTTTTGAACAACGCTTGGGGCCCGGCCAAGCTACGCAAAATCATACTATCGCAGTGCAGCATCATGCGCCCTCGCACTGCCTTCGGTCATTGAAGTTCATTACGGTAGTGATAGCGATCAGTGAGGTAGAGACCGCGCCGCCACTCGATCGGCTT
>CAZRRW010000312.1:0-1855 GCA_964602505.1 uncultured Burkholderiaceae bacterium | reverse complement strand
GGGCAAGCAGGCCATCGACGACGACTGCAACCAGACGGGCCAGATGCTGGCCGCGCTGGCCGACCTGCCGCAAGCCACGTTTGCCAGCAAGGTCGAGGTGGCAGACGGAAAGGCTCAGGTGACCCGCGAGGTCGATGGCGGCCTGGAAACCCTGTCCCTGAGGCTGCCCGCCGTTGTCACGACCGACCTGCGCCTGAACGAGCCGCGCTACGTGACCCTGCCGAACATCATGAAGGCCAAGAAGAAGCAGCTGGATGTGCTCAAGCCAGAGGATCTCGGCGTGGACGTGACGCCCCGACTCAAGACCCTGAGCGTCGCCGAGCCACCCAAGCGTGGAGCCGGCATCAAGGTGCCTGACGTGGCCACTCTCATTGACAAACTCAAGAATGAAGCAAAGGTGCTGGGATGAGCTGCCTCGTCATTGCTGAACACGACAACGCGAGCCTCAAGCCCGCGACGCTCAACACCGTGACCGCCGCCAAGGCCTGTGGGGGCGACATCCATGTGCTGGTGGGCGGCCACAACGCGGGCGCTGCGGCCGCTGCTGCTGCGCAGATTGCTGGCGTGAGCAAGGTGTTGCACGCCGACGGCGCCGACTTGGCCGACGGCTTGGCCGAAAACGTGGCGGCCCAGGTCCTGTCGGTGGCCGCTGGCTACAGCCACATCCTGTTTGCCGCCACCGCCAATGGCAAGAACGTGGCGCCGCGCGTGGCTGCGCGGCTTGACGTGGCCCAGGTCTCGGACATCAGCAAGGTCGTCAGTGCCGACACCTTTGAGCGCCCCATCTACGCGGGCAATGCCATCGCCACGGTGCAGAGTGCCGATGCGGTCAAGGTCATCACCGTGCGCGGCACTGGCTTTGATGCGGCGCCTGCTACGGGCGGCAGTGCGGCCATCGAGACGGTCGCAGCCGTCGCGGGTGCGGGCAAGAGCAGCTTTGTTGGGCGCGAGGTCGTCAAGAACGACCGGCCCGAGCTGACGGCGGCCAAGATCATCGTCTCGGGCGGGCGCGCGCTGGGCTCAGCCGAGAAGTTCAATGAGGTCATGACCCCCCTGGCCGACAAGCTGGGGGCCGCCCTCGGGGCCAGCCGCGCTGCCGTGGACGCAGGCTATGCGCCAAACGACTGGCAGGTGGGCCAGACCGGCAAGATCGTGGCCCCCCAGTTGTACGTGGCCGCCGGCATCAGCGGCGCCATCCAGCACCTGGCTGGCATGAAGGACAGCAAGGTCATCGTGGCCATCAACAAGGACCCTGAGGCGCCCATCTTCAGCGTGGCGGACTATGGCCTGGAGGCAGACCTGTTCACGGCCGTGCCTGAGATGGTCAACAGCCTCTGAGCCGGACCGCGACGCCGCTGTCGGGCTTGAACCAGGGCACCCGAGCGGTGCCCTTTTTTTGATGATTGGTCGAGTGATTTACCGGAGCTTTGCATGACCTACCGTGCCCCCGTCAAGGACATGATGTTCAACATCACCGAACTGGCGAACATCGACGCACTGACGCAGCTGCCAGCGTTTGCCGAGGCCGGGGCCGACACCGCGCAGGCGGTGCTGGAGGAATGCGCCAAGTTCAACGAAGGCGTGCTGGCCCCGCTGAACTGGGACGCGGACAAGGCCCCCAGCAGTTGGAAAGACGGTGTGGTCACCACCAGCAAGGGCTTCAAGGAGGCCTACAAGGCCTACACCGAAGGGGGCTGGCAAGGGCTGCAACACCCCAGCGAACACGGTGGCCAGGCCCTGCCCAAACTGATTGGCGCAGCCTGTGGCGAGATGCTCAACAGCGCCAACATGAGCTTTGCCCTGTGCCCGCTGCTGACCGACGGCGCCATCGAGGCGCTGCTGACGGCCGGCTCCG
>CAZRRW010000311.1:0-1873 GCA_964602505.1 uncultured Burkholderiaceae bacterium | reverse complement strand
CACTCCAACCACCGCGCCCACACCGCTGCCGCCCACACCCCGCCGCAGAGCAGGCAACTCAGCAGCACCGCCGCGCTGCCCAGGTCCTTCGCCTCGCCCGACAGGGGGTGGTGCTCCAGGCCAATGCGGTCCACCGTGGCTTCAATGGCGGTGTTGAGCAGCTCTACGATGAGCACCAGCACCACCACGCCAATCAACAGCGTCACTTGCGACCAGCCTTGCCCCACCCAAAAGGCAGCGGGGATGAGCACCGCCGCGGCCACCAGCTCTTGCTGAAAGGCGGCCTCGCGCAGGCCAATGCGCAGGCCGCGGGCTGAATTGCCCAGGGCCAGCCACAGGCGGGCCGCGCCCCGTTGTTTGTGTGGGTTGGTCACGCTGTGGTGACGGCCAGGCGGCCTAGGCCGCGTTGACAGCGATGCCCTTGAACTCGCCCGAGGCAATGCGCTTTCGCCATGCCGCCGGGCCCTCGATGTGGGCCGAAGTGCCGACCGAGTCCACCGCCACGGTCACGGGCATGTCCTTCACCTCAAACTCGTAGATGGCCTCCATGCCCAGATCGGCAAAGCCCACCACCTTGCTCTGCTGGATGGCCTTGGCCACCAGGTAGGCGGCGCCACCCACGGCCATGAGGTAGGCGCTCTTGTGCTTTTTGATGGCTTCAATGGCCACTGGCCCGCGCTCGGCCTTGCCAATCATGCTGATCAGCCCGGTTTGCGCCAGCATCATCTCGGTGAACTTGTCCATGCGCGTGGCCGTGGTGGGGCCTGCAGGGCCCACCACCTCGTCGCGCACCGGGTCCACCGGGCCCACGTAATAAATCACGCGGTTCGTAAAGTCCACCGGCAGCTTTTCGCCCTTGGCCAGCATGTCCTGAATGCGCTTGTGCGCCGCGTCGCGGCCCGTCAGCATCTTGCCGCTGAGCAACAGGGTTTCGCCCTGTTTCCAACTGGCCACCTCGGCCGGGGTCAGGGTGTCCAGGTTGACCTTTTTGCTCTTGTTGTAGTCGGGCGCCCAGTGCACGTCGGGCCACAGGCTCAAGTCGGGCGGGTTGATGTAGGCGGGGCCCGAGCCGTCCAGCACAAAGTGGGCGTGGCGGGTGGCCGCGCAGTTGGGGATCATGGCCACCGGCTTGCTGGCCGCGTGGGTGGGGTAGGTGGCAATCTTCACGTCCAGCACGGTGGTCAGGCCGCCCAGGCCCTGCGCGCCAATGCCCAGGGCGTTGATCTTTTCATACAGCTCGATGCGCAGCTCTTCCATCTTGTTCTGGGGGCCACGGGCCAACAGGTCAAACATGTCGATGTCTTCCATCAACACCTCCTTGGCCAGCAGCATGGCCTTCTCAGCCGTGCCGCCAATGCCAATGCCCAACATGCCGGGGGGGCACCAGCCCGCGCCCATGGTGGGCACCGTTTTCAGCACCCAGTCCACCAGGTTGTCGCTGGGGTTCATCATGACGAACTTGCTTTTGTTCTCGCTGCCGCCGCCCTTGGCGGCTACCGTCACCTCCACGGTGTGGCCGGGCACCACCTCCATGTGAATCACGGCGGGCGTGTTGTCCTTGGTGTTTTTGCGCTCAAACTGGGGGTCGGCCAGCACCGAGCCGCGCAGCTTGTTCTCGGGGTTCAGGTAGGCGCGGCGCACGCCTTCGTTCACGGCGTCGGCAATGGAACTGGTGAACCCACCCCACTTCACGTCCATGCCAATCTTCAAGAACACGTTGACGATGCCGGTGTCCTGGCAGATGGGGCGCTTGCCCTCGGCGCACATGCGGCTGTTGGTGAGGATCTGCGCGATCGCGTCTTTGGCCGCGGCGCTTTGCTCGCGCTCATAGGCGCGGGCGAGGTGGGTGATGTAGTCGGCCCCGTGGTAGTAG
>CAZRRW010000310.1:0-1885 GCA_964602505.1 uncultured Burkholderiaceae bacterium | reverse complement strand
GGCACGAGGCCTACGACGGGCGGCGCATCGGCGCCATCCGCTTCCTCGATCGCTACGCCAAGAGCTTTCGCAACGAGCCCTTCGGCGGCGCCACCCGGCTGCAAAGCGCCTCGCAGTGCCAGGAAGACACCGTGCAGGGCAACGGCCTGGCGCTGCGCGCGGTGCTGTGCCTGCGCGCGCACAAGAAGCTGCCGGGGCTGTATGACCTGTCGCTGCTGGTGGCCACGCTGGGGAAACGCCCGCCGCGGGCGTTCTTCGGGGCGGTGCAGACGGTGCTGGTGACGGCCTTCTCGACCAGCTCGAGCAGCGCGACGCTGCCGACGAGCCTGCAGGTGGCGCGGGAGCGGCTCGGGGTGTCGCCGCCGGTGGCGGGCTTCGTGCTGCCGCTGGGCGCGACGATGAACATGGCCGGCACGGCGCTCTTCGAGGGCTGCGTGGTGCTCTTCGTGGCGCAGGTGTATGGCGCGGACCTGTCGCTCGTCCGGCAGCTCATGCTGGTGCTGCTGGCTGGTGGCGTGTGGATCGCCATGACCCTGGCCATCTGCGGTTGGGTGGGGCAGGCCTTCTTTACCAACACCCTGCCGGGCAAGAACCTGTTTTCGGCCTTCTGGGAGAGCAATGCGAGCTGGGAGCTGGCCGCCCTGCCCCTGTTCATCTGGATGGGCGAGATCCTCTTTCGGACCAAGCTGAGCGAGCAGATGTTCAGTGGCCTGGCGCCCTGGCTCAACCGGGTGCCGGGGCGGCTGATGCACACCACCATCCTGGGTTGCGGCGTGTTTGGTTCGGTGTCGGGGTCGTCTGCGGCCACCACCGCCACCATCAGCAAGGTAGCGCTGCCCGAGCTGATCAAGCGCGGGTACAACGAGAAGCTGGCGATTGGGTCGCTGGCAACAGCCGGTACTCTGGGCATCCTGATTCCGCCATCGATCACCATGGTGGTCTACGCCGTGGCGGCCGACGCCTCGATCATCCGCATCTTCCTGGCGGGCTTCCTGCCCGGGTTGCTGCTGATGCTGCTGTTCTCGGGCTACATCGCGTGGTGGAGCTGGCGCAACCCTAGCCAGGTGCCACCGCCCGAGCCGCCCACCACCTTCGCACAGAAGCTGTACGCCAGCCGCAGCCTCATCCCCTGCCGCTGCTCATCCTGTTCATCATCTGGGTCATCGTGGCCGGCTGGGCCACTGCCACGGAGTGCGCTGCCTACGGGGTGCTGGGATCCCTGGTGATCGCGGCCTTTGGCGGGGGGCTGACGTGGCGTACCTTCTGGGACGGCCTGATGGGTGCCACCCGCACCAGTTGCATGATCATGTTCATCCTGGCGGGGGCGGCCTTCCTCACCAAGACCATGGCCTTCACCGGCATTCCGCGGGAGTTGGCCGAATGGGTCAACGCCATGAACCTGAGCCCTTATGCACTGATCGCCATGCTGGTGGTGGTTCACCTGGTGCTGGGCACGGCGCTCGACGGCATCAGCATGATCGTGCTGACTGCGGCGGTGGTGCTGCCCATGATTCAGAAAGCGGGGATTGACCTGGTGTGGTTTGGCATCTTCGTCGTGCTGCTGGTGGAGATTGCCGAAGTCACGCCGCCGGTGGGCTTCAACCTCTTTGTGCTGCAAAACATGACTGGCAAGGACAGCAACGTCATTGCCAAAGCGGCCCTGCCCTTCTTTGGCTGCCTAGTGGTGTGCATCGGTTTGGTTACCGTATTTCCAGAGATCGTGACCTGGCTACCCGATTACGTGATGGGCAAGGCCAAGACCTGAGCGCCCGCCACAGGCCCATGAAAAAAGCCACCCGAGGGTGGCTTTTTTTTCTTCTTCTGGAGATTTGGTAGGCCCTGTAGGGTTCGAACCTACGACCAACGGATTAAGAGTCCGCTGCTC
>CAZRRW010000309.1:0-1914 GCA_964602505.1 uncultured Burkholderiaceae bacterium | reverse complement strand
GAAGGAGCCGCCACCTCAGCTCACGCGTTCAACAGACTTCGGGACATCGCCCGCCGACGGGGTCTGCCACATTGGCAAGGGCAACGCTGTTCTCGTGGGGCTGATCCTCCTGAGGAAGCAGCAACAGCAGGGTCATGTGGTCACCTCGGCTGCGGTACTCGTACCTTCTTGGCGAACCCCATCGGTGGCTTCCTTGAACGGCGTCAATCCCACCCGCCTCACGGTGTCGAGGAAGCGCTCGCCAGGGTGCCGCTCCCGGAGGTAGACCTCGAGCGTGGCTTCCACCGCATCTGCAATCTCATCGGCTGCGAAGGCCTTTCCAACGATGCGCCCTGGCGTGGCAACACCGTTCTCTAGCCTTCCGTCAGATCCCCCCAGAGACAGCTGATACCACTCGGCGCCGTCCTTGTCGACGCCAAGTACACCGATGTGACCACTGTGGTGATGCCCGCAGGAGTTGATGCAGCCACTGATGTGCAGGTCCAGGTCGCCGATCTCGTCGAGCATCTGGGCCTCGGCAAACCGCTCTGTGATCTGTGTGGCCACAGGAATCGAGCGTGCATTCGCCAGGGCGCAGAAGTCGCCACCAGGACAGGCAATCATGTCGGTCAGCAGCCCGATGTTGGCGCTGGCAAAGCTGGCGTCCTTGGCCGCATGCCACAGGGCTCGCAACTCATCTGCCCGAACCCAAGGCAGCAGCAGATTCTGTTGATGGGTCACCCGTGCCTCACCGCAGGAGAAGCGGTCTGCCAGCTCGGCTGCAGCATCCAGCTGGCTGGCCGTTGCGTCTCCCGGGGCATAGCCTGGCCGTTTGAAGGACAACGTGACCGCGCGCAAAGCTGGGTCACGGTGCGGCTTGACATTGCGCTCCAGCCAGCGCTGGTACCGAGGTGCTGAATCAGGCGGCGCGGGCGCAGAGGGCGCTGCTGTCGTCCTGGGCGGTGGCGGCTCGAAGCAGGCGAGCACGTGGTCGAGCTCGGCTTGGGAGATTAAGTTGTAGGCCGTTTCAGGCTCCTGCAGCAAGGCTGCGAATTCGGCGTTGACCTCGTCGACGAATCGCTGACCTTCTGCCTTCACCAGGATCTTGATGCGCGCCTTGTACATGTTGTCGCGGCGACCAAACCGGTTGTACGTGCGGACGATGGCCTCCAGATAGACCTTGATCTGCGCCCAAGGCACAAATGGGTGAATGAGGGTGGCGATCACGGGGGTACGGCCCATGCCGCCCCCTACATGCACCTCAAAACCTGTTTGACCACTGGCATTGCGGCAGACGCGCAGGCCGATGTCGTGCCATGCAATCGCCGCGCGGTCGTTTGTCGCACCCGTCACGGCAATCTTGAACTTGCGAGGCAGGAATGCAAACTCAGGGTGCAACGTGCTCCATTGCCGGAGCAGCTCACACCAGGGGCGGGGATCGACATCTTCATCTGGTGCGATGCCAGCAAAGGCATCGCTGGTGATGTTGCGGATGCAGTTGCCGCTGGTCTGGATGCCATGCATGTCCACCTCGGCAAGCAGGCCCATCACGTCGGCGGCACGTTCCAGCGGAATCCAGTTGAACTGAATGTTCTGGCGAGTTGTGAAGTGCCCATACCCCTCCGCGATGCGTTCGTTGGCGGGGCGGTTCGAATTGACCGGGTTGCCCGGAGCGTCGAACTCGCGGGCGATCCTGGCCAGCTGGCGCAGTTGGCGACTTGAGAGCTCGCCGTAAGGCACGGCCACCCGCAGCATGGGCGCGTGGCGTTGCACGTACCAGCCGTTCTGCAGACGCAGAGGGCGGAAATCGTCATTGCTCAGTTCGCCACGTTGCCAACGCTCCAGCTGCCAGCGGAACTGCGCTGCGCGCTGATGCACCATTTGCTGATTCTTGTCGTCGTATCGATACATCGATGGCTGTGGTCACGTGTCGAG
>CAZRRW010000308.1:0-1925 GCA_964602505.1 uncultured Burkholderiaceae bacterium | reverse complement strand
TCGCACATCTACAAGCAAAGAGCGTTTACGCGGATTTGTGCAGAGGTTCCCTAGGTCAGTGCTGCTGCTAGTTTGCGGGACAAGGCTTCCTCGGCGGTTTCGCTTCTAGCGCCGCTCGATCAGCTCGATCTTGTAGCCGTCGGGATCCTGCACAAAGGCAATCACTGTGGTGCCGCCCTTGACGGGCCCGGGCTCACGGGTGATGGTGCCGCCTGCCGCACGGATGCGCTCGCAGGTGGCCGCCACATCGGCCACACCCAGCGCGATGTGACCATACGCGCTGCCCAGGTCGTACTTCGTCACGCCGTGGTTGAAGGTGAGCTCAATCTCGGCCTGGCCGTCGGCATTGCCGCGCCCAAACGCCACGAAGGCCAAGTCGTAGCCCTGGTCGGGCCTATGGGTTTCGCGCAGCAGGTTCATGCCCAGCACCCGGGTGTAAAAGTCCACCGAGCGCTGCATGTCACCCACCCGCAGCATGGTGTGAAGGAGTTGCATGGCGCGATTGTGGCGGCGGTTCAGGCCGCTTGGGGAGGCCGTACGTCAAACACCAGGCAGGTGGTGGTGGCGTGGGCATACAGCTTGCCGTCTGGCCCCACCAACCGTGCCTCTGCGGTGGCGGTTTGGCCGCCCACATGGATCACCTGGCCGATGGCCCGCACCAGCGGCACCTTGGCCGTGAGCGCGCGGATCATGTTCACCTTGAGTTCCAGCGTGGTGTAGGCCTTGCCGGCGGGCAGGGCCGAGTGCACTGCGCAGCCCAGCGCCGAGTCCAGCAGCGTGGCAAACCAGCCGCCATGCACCGTGCCCAGGGGGTTGTAGTGGCGGGTTTGGGGCCTCCCTTGGAAGACGGCATGACCTTTCTGCACCGCCAGGGGGATGAAGTCCAGCGTGTCGCCAATCGGTGGGCGTGGCAGCTGGCCTGCAAAGATGGCCTCGAACACCTGCAGGCCGGTCAGCCCGGCGACCTGAGCTGGCGTGGCCACGCCCACGGTGCTGCCGCCCCTATCGGCACGCTGGCGAACGGCTTGTTCTTCGGCCTGCCAGCGGGCCAGGGTCTGCTCGGGCGATTCATCGCTGCTGAGGGGGGTGCTTGGCTGATGGGTCATGATGGTTGCAGTTGCAAAGGTTGCATATACAATTAAAACATGAATGCCGCCGCCACACTGCCCAAGCTGTCGGGCTGCACCAACCTCAAGCTGCGCCAGCTCACCCGCCGCGTCAGCCAGCACTACGACAGCTTCACGGCACAGGTCGGCCTCAAGACCACGCAGTACTCGCTGCTCACCGCGGTGGATCGCCTTGGGCCGCTGTCCCCTGGCGAACTGGCCCGCCTCATGCACCTGGAGCCATCCAGCCTGACCCGGAACCTGAAGCCCCTGGTGGATGCTGGCTGGGTGGTGGTGGGCGAAGGCGTCGATGCCCGCAGCCGCCTGGTGCAGATCACCGCCGAGGGCCATGCCAAGCGGGCCGAGGCGAAGCGGTTGTGGCGCCAGGCGCAGGAAGCCCTGAACGCGAAGCTGGGGCACGGGCGTGTGGCGGCCCTGCATGCCCTGCTGGACGAAGGCCTGTCGCTGTTTGACGAGATGCCCGAGGAGGACGCATGACCCAACCTGCCCGAACAGCGGCAGCCATCGAGCAGCCAGTCAGCCCCTATATCTGGCCGTTTGCGGTGGTGCTGCTGGCGGCGGCGGGCACTTTTGCGCTCAGCATGGGGGTGCGGCAGTCGATGGGCCTGTTCATCTCACCCATCAACAGCGCAACCGGCCTGGGCATCGCGTCCATCAGCCTGGCCTTTGCCTTCGGGCAACTCTGGTGGGGGCTGACCCAGCCGTTTGCCGGTGCAGTGGCCGACCGCATTGGCGCGGGCCGGGTCGTCCTGGCGGGGGTGCTGCTGGTGGCGCTGGGCACAGCCCTCACCCCATTCA
>CAZRRW010000307.1:529-1931 GCA_964602505.1 uncultured Burkholderiaceae bacterium | reverse complement strand
TCTACCAGGATGCGCACCACGGCGAGGATGTCCTCATTGGACAGCACCATGGGGCCAGTGCTGCTGTCGCGGCCGACGCGGGCGTTGAACTTCATGCGGCCAACCCGCGACAGGTCGTAGGTGTCCTCGTTGAAGAACAGGCGGGCAAACAGGGCCTCCACCGCGTCTTCCGTGGGCGGCTCGCCAGGGCGCATCATGCGGTAGATGGCCACCTTGGCCGACAGCTGGTCTGCGGTTTCATCACCACGCAGCGTCTGCGAGATGTAGGCGCCCTGGTTGAGTTCGTTGGTGTAGATGGCGGCGAACTCGGCGATGTTGGCGGCACGCAGCTTTTTCAGAATGGCTTCGGTGATCTCGTCGTTGGCCTTGGCGACGATCTCGCCGCTGTCGGCGTCGACGATGTTCTTGGCCACCACGCGGCCCACCAAGAAGTCTTCCGGCACGCTGATGTGGGTGGTGCCCGACTCCTCGAGCTGGCGCACATGGCGCGCCGTGATGCGCTTGTCCTTGGCAACGATGACGTTGCCTGACTTGTCGGTGATGTCAAAGCGCGCCACCTCACCACGCAGACGGTCAGCCACAAACTCCATCTGCGCGCCGCTGTCCATCAGGCGGAACTGGTCAAACACAAAGAAGTTCGCAAGGATCTGCTCGGGGTTCAGGCCCAGGGCCTTGAGCAGGATGGTGACCGGCATCTTGCGGTGGCGGTCGACGCGGAAGTACAGGATGTCCTTGGGGTCGAACTCGAAGTCCAGCCAGGAGCCGCGGTAGGGAATGATGCGGGCCGAGAACAGCAGCTTGCCCGAGCTGTGGGTCTTGCCCTTGTCGTGCTCGAAGAACACGCCCGGCGAGCGATGGAGCTGGCTCACGATGACACGCTCGGTGCCGTTGATCACGAAGGAGCCGTTCTCGGTCATGAGCGGCACTTCGCCCATGTAGACCTCCTGCTCCTTGATCTCCTTGACGGTGCCCGGCGACTCGCGGTCATAGATGACCATGCGCACCTTGGCGCGGATGGCCGAGGCGTAGGTCAGGCCACGCTGCTGGCACTCACGCACGTCGAAGGCGGGCTTGCCCATCGAATACTCGAGGTACGACATCTCGACCAGCTTGTTGTGCGAGACGATTGGGAACGCATTGAGAAAGGCCGCCTGCAGGCCCTCGGGCTTGCGCTGTTTTGGGGGCACTTCCTGCTGCAGAAAGGCCTTGTAGGACTCTTTCTGCATGGTGAGCAGATAGGGGACGTTGAGCACGCTCTGACGGGTGCCAAAGCTCTTGCGGATTCGCTTGCGTTCGGTGTAGCTGTAAGCCATCATTTCCTCGGTTGGGACGAGCCAATATGGCGACTTCGGCCGAGCGCCCTTTCAGGCACGACGGTCAAGCTAAGGTGGCTGGCCACTAC
>CAZRRW010000307.1:0-519 GCA_964602505.1 uncultured Burkholderiaceae bacterium | reverse complement strand
TGGCGGACGGTTGCGGCATGCTGCCGCAACCCGACCCAAGCTGGCCCCCTGCAGTCGGTTCAGGAGACACTGCGAAACACGCTGTACGCGCTTCGCGGTGAGCCCTGAAGGGCGTGTTCACACACACCCCACAAGTGGCAAAGGCTGGAAGGCCTTTTCAGGCACTTCCAGCCCCGCACAAGAAGCGGAGTTACTTGAGTTCCACCTTGGCGCCGGCTTCTTCCAGCTTCTTCTTGGCCGCTTCGGCGTCGGCCTTGGGCAGGCCTTCCTTGACGGGCTTCGGGGCGCCGTCCACCAGGTCCTTGGCTTCCTTGAGGCCCAGGCCGGTGATCTCGCGCACTGCCTTGATGACCGACACCTTGTTGGCGCCGGCTTCAGCCAGCACCACCGTGAAGTCGGTCTTCTCTTCGGCGGCAGGCGCAGCGGCGCCACCACCACCGGCGGCGGGCGCAGCCATCGCGGCGGCGGACACGCCGAACTTCTCTTCGATGGCCTTGACCAGCTCGTTGAGTTCCATCA
>CAZRRW010000306.1:0-1974 GCA_964602505.1 uncultured Burkholderiaceae bacterium | reverse complement strand
CACCATGCCCAGCACCAGGTAGATGCCCATCATCATCACCACCACCATGATGGGGCTCGGGCTGACGCTGAGGACAAAGTCGCGCAGGTCGCCCGGCATGCTGGTGAAGTTCACGAAGTTGGTGAAGATCATCGCGCCGATCAGGATCATGAACAGCATGGCCGTGGTGCGCGCGCTTTCGACCAGGATGTCCAGCAGCACCCGCGGGCGCAGCGTGCCCCGCAGCAGCGCGAACAGGAAGGCGCCTGCAGCCCCGACACCGGCCCCTTCGGTGGCGGTGAACACGCCGCCGTAGATGCCACCGATCACCAGCGCGAACAGCAGCGCCACGCCCCAGATGCCACGCAGGGCACCCAGCCGCTGCGACCAAGTGAAACGTTCGGCCGGCGGCCCGGCGGACGGGTCGCGCCAGGTGACGAAGACGACGGCCAGGCACAGGCAGGCCACCGCCACGATGCCCGGCAGGATGCCGGCGATGAACAGCTTGCCGATATCGGTCTCGGTGATGATGCCGTAGATGACCAGGATGGTCGACGGCGGGATCAGGATGCCCAGCGTGCCGCCAGAGGCGATGGCGCCAGTGGCCAGCGTGTCCTTGTAGCCGTGCGACTTCATCTCGGGGTAGGCCACGCGCGTCATGGTGGCGGCGGTGGCGATCGACGAGCCGCAAATGGAGCCGAAGCCACCGGAAGCGATGATGCTGGCCATGGCCAGGCCGCCGCGGCGGTGGCCGACGAAGGCATTGGCGGCGGTGAACAGTTCCTTGGCCATGCCGGCGCGGGCGACGAAGTTGCCCATCAGCACGAACAGCGGAATGACCGACAGCACGTAGTGGAAGCCGGTCTCGAAGATGGCCTGGCTGGTGCTGGCAAAAGCCGGTGTCCAGCCGCGCAACAGGCCCAGACCCACCAGGCCGGCGATGGACATCGCCACCGCCAGCGGGATGCGCAGGAAGGCCATCGCGAAGACGGCCAGAAAACCCAGGAGCGCCTCGATCATGCCGAGCCCTCCTGTGCCGGTGCCGCGTGGCCGGTAGCGGGGCTGCCGATGAACACCAGCAGCAGGTGCGCCAGACCGGTGACCAGCAGCAGGGCCGCCATCAGCCAGGCCACCGGGGCCATGGCCAGACCCAGGTGCACGGTGGTGTCGCCGTATTCGGTGAATCGCTCCGCCCGCTGTGCCATGAGGCGCGCCAGAAAGGCGAAGGCGCCTGCGCACACCAGGTGCACCAGTCGCGCCTGGATGCCGCGCATCCACTGCGGGATGTAGGGGTCCAGCGTGTCGAACACCACGTGCTCGTTGCGCCACGAGACCAGCGGCAGCGCTGCAAAGATCACCACCACCATCAGCATTTCGGTCAGTTCTAGCCCGCCGGGCACCGAGCTGCTGAAAAACTTGCGGCCGCTGACGTCCACCACCGTGAGCCACATGATGGAGAACAGGGCCATGGCCGCCATCAGGCCGGAGGACCAGAACAGGAACCGGTCAATCGATTTGTGCATGTTCGTTTGCTGCATAAGGCTGGGGCCGGTGGGCTGCCGGTTGGCGACCCATCGGCCCCGGAGTCTGTCTCAGCCGGCTCGCAGCAGGCTGACAGCGGGAAGACCCGTTACTTGACCTTCTTGATTTCCTCGCGGAACTCGGCCAGCACCTTCTTCGGATCCTTCAGCCCCTTGACCATGGCCGATGCAGCCCATTTGGTTTCCAGGTAATCCTGCTTGTCGGCGACGGCCTTGACGAAGTCCTTGTCGGCCACGATGCGCTGCACGCCCTGGGTCTTCTGCACCTCGCGGCTGGCGGCGTCGACCTTGTCCCAGCCCTCGCCGAACAGACGGGCAACGTATTCACCCGAGAGCTTGTCGACCACGGCCTTGTCCTGTGCCGACAGGGCCTTGTATTTGTCCGGGTTCATCATGAACACGAAGCTGGTGTTGTACAGGCCGCCCGGGAAGGTGGTGGCGTGCTTGATCATGC
>CAZRRW010000305.1:0-1989 GCA_964602505.1 uncultured Burkholderiaceae bacterium | reverse complement strand
GCGGGCCATGCAGGCGGGCTGCCGCCGGGTGGACGGGCACTGGGCCACCGAGGTGTTTCACCTGTGGCACGCCGAGCGCAGGGCGGGCGAGGAGAGCGCCAACCGCCAGCGCGTGCAGGCCCGTCTGGATGCAGCCCCCGGCAGCGTGGCGCCGCGTGCACCGCTTGGCCTGGCCGAAGCCGCGGGCGACGGCAGCGTGGTGGTGACCCCCCTGAACTGAATTGCCATGACCCAAGCGCGAACTTCCTGCCCTGGCCTCAGCCTGCAACGACGCAGCGCCTTGCGCTGGGCGGCAGCCCTGGGCACCACCGCGCTGGCCGCGCCCGCCCTGGCGCAGTTCCGGCTCGAGATCACGGGCGTGGGGCTGGTGCAAGTGCCGGTGAGCGTGGCGGCCTTTCGCGACGACGCGCTGGGTGGCCCGCCCGGTGGCCAGCCCGTCAGTAGCATCGTCCGGGCCGACCTGGAGCGCAGCGGGCAGTTCCGCCTGGTGGAGCCCCCGCCCGGGGCCTTTGACGACACCAGCCGCACCAACCCTGCCGACTGGCGTGCCCGCAACGCCGACGCCTACCTGGTGGGCAGCGTGAGCCGCCTGGCCGACGGGCGTTTCGATGTGCGCTGGCGCATCACCGACGCGGTGCGCGGACAGGACTTTGGCGTGCAAAGCGTGGCGGTGACGGCCGAAGACATCCGCCTGGCCGCGCACCGGGTGGCCGACGCCCTGGTGCAGCGCCTCACTGGCGAGCGGGGCGTGTTTTCCACCCGCATTGCGTATGTGAACAAGGCGGGCCCGCGCTTCAGCCTGCTGGTGGCCGACGCCGACGGTGAAGGCGCCCGCCCAGCCCTGGCGCAAAGCGAACCCATCATCTCGCCCAGCTGGTCGCCCAATGGCAATGAACTGGCCTATGTGAGTTTCCAGACCGGCAAGCCGGTGGTGCAGGTGCACGAGGTGGCCACCGGCCGCCGCCGCGTGGTGGCGGACTTTCGCGGCTCCAACAGCGCACCGGCCTGGGCGCCCGACGGCCGCAGCCTGGCGGTGGTGCTGTCGCGCGAGGGAGGCTCCCAGTTGTTTGTGGTGGCGCCCGACGGCAGCAACCCGCGGCGGCTGGCCAGCAGCAGCGCCATTGACACCGAGCCCTGCTTTGCGCCCGACGGCCGCACGCTCTACTTCACCAGCGACCGGGGCGGTGGCCCGCAGATCTACCGCATGCCCGTCGGTGGGGGCGAGGCGCAGCGAGTTACCTTCACGGGTGCTTACAACATCAGCCCGGCCATCAGTCCCGACGGGCGTTGGCTGGCCTACATTGCGCGCAACAACGGCTTTCGGCTGAGCTTGATGGAGCTGTCTTCTGGCGCCGTGCGCACGCTGACCGACACCACCGACGACGAGAAGCCCAGCTTCGCGCCGAACAGCAGGCTGATCGTCTACGCCACCCGGGTGGGCGGGCGCGACGCGCTGATGACCACCACGCTCGACGGGCGCGTCAAGGCCCGCCTGGCTGCGCCCAACGCCGATGTGCGCGAGCCGGCCTGGGGGCCCTTTGTCTGAACCTGACCTGACTGGAGAACACGCATGATGTTGGCCACACGACGAAGCCTTGGGCTGGGCCTGCTGGTGCTGGTAGCGCTGGCTGCTGGCTGTGCCGCCCCGGTGGCGCTGGACAACCGCCCTCCTGTGGAAGACCGCACCGGCACGCCAGTGGGACGGGCGGCGGACGCCAGCGCCGCAGCCAGCGCCAATGCGGTGCCCAGCCGCAACGTGGCCCCGGTGCAGGTGGCGCCGCCCAGCGCGGCCACGGGCGCCAACGCGCCGCGCATCATCTACTTTGACCTCGACAGCTTTGTCATCAAGCCCGAGTTCCAGGCCGCGATTGAGCAGCACGCCCGCTTTCTGGCGGCCAACAAGGCCCGCAAGGTGGCGGTGCAGGGGCACACCGACGAGCGCGGCGGCCGCGAATACAACCTGGCGCTGGGCCAGAAGCGCGCCGAGGC
>CAZRRW010000304.1:0-1998 GCA_964602505.1 uncultured Burkholderiaceae bacterium | reverse complement strand
CCGAGGCCCAGGCCATGAGGGCTGACGTGACCGAAGCCATGCGGGCAGGGGCCTTCGGCCTGTCCACCGGGGTGTACTACCCCCCGTCACGCGCGGCCACTGCGGATGAGCTGGTCGAGGTGGGTCGCGGCTTGGGGGGCCAAGGCATCGTCGCCATGCACATCCGCGACGAGGCAGATGCCATTGATGCGGCCATTGATGAAGCCTTGGAAGTGGGCCAGCAACTGGGCGTGCCGCTGGTGCTGTCGCACCACAAGCTGGTGGGCTCGCGCAACCACGGGCGCTCGGTGCACACCCTGGCCCGGCTGGGCCAGGCGGCGTGGCGGCAAAGCGTGTGCATCGACTGCTACCCCTACAACGCCTCGTCCACCATGCTGCTGCCCGCGCGGGTGGCCCAAAGCCAGCGCGTGCTGGTGACCTGGTCCCAGGCGGTGCCCAAGGCTGCGGGCCGCTGGCTTGACGAGCTGGCCACGGAGATGGGGCTGACACCGACCGACATGGCCGAACGCCTGTTGCCGGCCGGGGCCATCTACTTCGCCATGAGCGAAGACGACGTCCAGCGCATCCTGGCCGACCCGCTGACCATGGTGGGCTCAGACGGCCTGGCGCATGACGCCAACCCCCACCCCCGCCTGTGGGGCAGCTTTCCGCGCGTGCTGGGGCACTACAGCCGCGACCAGGGGCTCTTCAGCCTGGAGACGGCCGTGCACAAGATGACTGGCCTGCCCGCCCGCCGCTTTGGCCTGCAAGGCCGCGGCGTGCTGCAGGTGGGCGCCTGGGCCGACCTGGTGCTCTTCAACCCCGACACGGTGCGCGACACCGCCACCTTTGCACAGCCCACGCAGGTCTCCCACGGCATTGAGGCCGTGTGGGTGAATGGTCATCTGGCCTGGCATGAAGGCCGTGCGCAGCATCTGCATGCCGGGCAGGTGCTGCGCGGGCCGCAGCATGCCGCGTGAACACCGCCCGCCAAAGATAATCCGCGCTGCACTTTGACGCAGCGCCCATGTTCCCCCACCTGCCCGACACGCTGGCCTACCTGAACGGCGAGTACAAGCCCCTGAACGAATGCACGGTCAGCGTGCTCGACCGCGGGTTCATCTTTGGCGACGGCATCTACGAAGTGGTGCCCGTGTACGGCGGCAAGCTCTTCCGCTTTGAACAGCACATGGCGCGGCTGGAGCGCTCGCTGGGCGAGATGCGCATTGCCAACCCGCATACGCGCGAGCAGTGGCTCGAGCGCATCCGCAGGCTGGTGGCGGGCTTGCAGGCCCAAAAGGGTGCGCAGGACCAGCTGCTGTACATCCAGGTCACGCGCGGCGTGGCCGTGCGTGACCACGTGATGCCCCAGGGCCTGCCACCCACCGTGTTCATGATGGTCAGCGCCATGAAGCCCCCCAGCGCCGAGCAGCGTGCCCAAGGTGTGGCCTGTGTCAGCGCAGACGATTTCCGCTGGAAGCGGCAGGACATCAAGAGCACCTCGCTGCTGGGCAGCGTGTTCAGCCGCCAGATCAGCGCCGACGCGGGCGCAGTGGAAACCGTGATGTGGCGCGACGGCTACTTGAGCGAAGCGGCCGCCAGCAACGTGTGGGTGGTCAAGGGCACCACCGTCGTCGGCCCGGTGCCCGACGGGCTGGTGCTCAAGGGCATCCGCTATGAGCTGCTGCGCGAGCTGTGCGCCAAGGCTGGGCTTGGCTGTGAGTGGCGGCCCGTCACCAAGGCCGAGGTGCTGAGCGCCGACGAACTGCTGCTCAGCAGCGCCACCAAGGAAGTGCTGGCCATCACCACGCTGGACGGCTTACCTGTAGGAACGGGCAAGCCCGGCCCGGTATACGCCAAGCTGCATGCGGCCTATCAGCAGGCCATTGCAGAGCAGTCCATCTAGGCCTGCGGAGCCGCCGACCAGACACCCACCGCCATGACGGACCTGAACAAGGACATCCCGCCCGAGCAGTCGCTCATCACCTACCCGTCGGCGTTCCCGATCAAGGTGATGGG
>CAZRRW010000303.1:0-2012 GCA_964602505.1 uncultured Burkholderiaceae bacterium | reverse complement strand
GGTCGGCTGTGGCCACCACCGACGTGGTGCGCCACACCGGGCGCCCAGCTTCGCGCAGGCCCTCAAAGGCCTGCGGGCTGGTCACCTCGTGCACCAGATGGCGGTCGATGTACAGCAGCGCGGTGCCGTCGTCTTCCGTGTGGACGACATGCTCGTCCCAGAGTTTGTCGTAGAGCGTACGGGCCATGAGGCCTCCAGTAAAAAGGCCGACCCTGCGGTCGGCCGGGGAGTTGAGGCGGGCGGTTCAGCGCTGGGCGATGGGCTTCACGTCGCGGCGCGGCGAGCCGGTATAGAGCTGGCGCGGGCGGCCGATCTTGTACTCGGGGTCGGACAGCATTTCGTTCCACTGGGCAATCCAGCCCACCGTGCGGGCCAGGGCAAAGATGCCGGTGAACAGCGAGGTCGGGATGCCCAGTGCGCGCTGCACGATGCCCGAGTAGTAGTCGACGTTGGGGTAGAGCTTGCGGCTGACGAAATAGTCGTCCTCCAGGGCAATCTTCTCCAGCTTGATGGCGAGCTTGAACAAGGGGTCGTTCTCCAGCCCCAATTCGGCCAGCACCTCTTTGCAAGTCTCTTGCATGAGCTTGGCGCGGGGGTCGAAGTTCTTGTAGACCCGGTGGCCAAAGCCCATCAGGCGAACGCCCGAGTTCTTGTCCTTCACCTGGTTCATGAACTCGCCAACCTTGGCCACACCGCCCATCTTCTGGATGTCTTCCAGCATGTTCAGGCAGGCTTCGTTGGCACCGCCGTGGGCGGGGCCCCACAGGCAGGCCACCCCTGCAGCGATGGCGGCAAAGGGGTTGGTGCCCGACGAGCCGCACAGGCGCACGGTGGAGGTGGAGGCGTTCTGCTCGTGGTCGGCGTGCAGGATGAAGATGCGGTCCAGCGCACGCACCAGCACCTCGTTGGTCTTGTACTCCTCGGCCGGCACCGCAAACATCATTCGCATGAAGTTGGCGGCATAGCTCAGGTCATTGCGGGGGTACACGAAGGGCTGGCCAATGGTGTACTTGTAGGACATGGCCACCAGCGTGGGCATCTTGGCAATCAGGCGGATGGCCGAAATGTCGCGGTGCTCGGGTTTGTTGATGTCGGTGCTGTCGTGATAGAAGGCGCTCATGCCCCCCACCAAGCCCGTCAGCACGGCCATGGGGTGCGCATCGCGGCGGAAGCCGCGCAGCAGAAACTGCATCTGCTCGTGCACCATGGTGTGCTGCGTCACGGTGCGGACAAATTTGGTTTTCTGCTCAGCGTTGGGCAGCTCACCGTTCAGGATGAGGTAGCAGGTTTCCAGAAAGTCACAGTTGGTGGCCAGCTGCTCGATGGGGTAGCCGCGGTACAGCAGCTCGCCCTTGTCGCCGTCGATGTAGGTGATGGCCGACTGGCAGGAAGCGGTGGAGAGGAAACCGGGGTCGTAGGTGAACATGCCGGTCTGTGCGTACAGCTTGCGGATGTCGATCACGTCCGGACCAATGCTACCGCCGTACACCGGCAGCTCGACGCTGGGGCTGCCATTGGAGAACGACAGAGTGGCTTTGTTGTCTACGAGTTTCATGCGGTTTCCTTGGTGAGGGGCTTCAAACGGGTTGCGGGGCAGCGCGCAGCATGCCCAGCACTTGCGTGACGTCGGGGCGGGCCAGAGGTCCTTCGGGTTTCTTGCGACCCAGCAACAGATCGAGCAGATCGTTGTCGGACAGGTCCATCAGAATCCCGAGGGCGTCGGCCTGGCCAACCGTCAAGCCAGATTCGTGCCTGGCGAAGAACCGCTCGATGAACAGGTCGTTCTCCAGCAGTCCGCGGCGGCAGCGCCAGCGCAGCTTGCTCAAGGCCGCGGCATCGAGCAGGGCGTCACTGGGGCTGGCGTCCATGGTCAGAAGGTCGTGTGCGGAAGGCCGGCGCGCTCAGACGGCACGCTTGACCATCAGTTCCTTGATCTTGCCGATGGCCTTGGTCGGGTTCAGGCCCTTCGGGCAGACGTCCACGCAGTTCATGATCGTGTGGCAGCGGAACAG
>CAZRRW010000302.1:0-2033 GCA_964602505.1 uncultured Burkholderiaceae bacterium | reverse complement strand
GGGCATCCACCGCGCGGAAGCTGCCCATGTCTCGGCCCCAGCCGGTTTCCACGCCGATGATGCCCACGACCAGCCAGGCCGGCACCCCGGTGGCGGCCTCGGTGCGCTCCAGCGCGGTGGCGTGCTCGCGCCAGAAGGCTGCACCCCAGCGAATGCGCAGTGGCTCCACAAAGCGAGCGCGGTAAGCGGCCCAGTTCTTGGGCACGCCCACAGGCGGCGGCATGATGAGCCGCGCCACCGCAGCGCTGTAGCGGGCATCACCAATCGTGGCGCGGGTTTGCGCGGCGTCCAGCCCCAGCCTGGCTGACACCTCGTCGGCAAAGGCTATGGCGTCGGCACGCTGCGCATACAGCGGGCCCGGCGGTTGGGGGGCGCGACGGCGAGTGGCGGCATGGACCGCGGGTGCCGCGATCAAGGTCTGCAGGGCCAGGAATGAAAGCGTGCCTGCAAATGCGCGACGAGACCTCATGCGCCGATTATCAAAGCGGGCGACTCATGCCTTGGACAACGCCACCCGCCAGGCCCGCCGCGTGGTGGGCGCCCCAGGCTGGTAGCGCAGGTCTTCCAGGCTTTGCAGACGTGCCAGCAGCTCGGGCGGGGCCTGGGCAGCGCTGGCGCGGCGCATCAAGTCGCCCGGTGCTGTGGCGTCGGTGCTGGCCACGCCATGGCGTGCCAGTTGGCGGCGCAGCCGGCGGTAGGCGCGAAGCCAGGGGTCGGTGTGCTGCACCTCCCATGCCGCCCAGGCCGCGCCCAGGGCTGACACGGCCACCAGCACACCCAGCAGCACCAAGCTCAGGTCGGCCCAGTCGGGGCTCTTGAAGCCCAGGTTGCGCAGCAGCTCCAGCTGGCGGCTTTGGCTGTAGTTCAGCACCGTCTGGTTCCAGCGGTTGTTCACCGCACTCCACGCTTCGCGCAGGCGGCGCGCCAGGTCCGGGTTGACCGTGCCAATGGCTCCTTGCACCAGGCCGGGGTTGGCCAGCAGCGGCCGGTTGAGGCGGATGCGCTCTGGCGCCACGGCGGCGGTGGGGTCGGCCCGCACCCAGCCCAGGCCCGCCTGCCAATACTCGGCCCAGGTGTGGGCGTTGGTGTTGCGCACCTCCCAAAAGCCGTCCACCCCGTTGAGCTCTGCGCCCTGGTAGCCCGTCACCACCCGCGCGGGCACATCCAGCGCCCGCATCAGCACCACAAAGGCGCTGGCAAAGTGCTCGCAGAAGCCCTCTTTGCGGTCGAACCAGAACTCGTCGACCAGGTTGTCGCCATAGGTGCCTGGCAGCAAGGTGTAGGTGAACTTGCCGGTGCGAATCAGCCCCATCAGGTGCTGTGCCAGGGTGGTGGCGTCGGCCTGGGCAAAGCGCGGGTCACGCCGCAGCTGCATGGCAAATTCAAGCGTACGCGGGTTGAATCCGGCGGGCAGCTCCACATAGTCTTGCAGGCCCACCACCGCCCGCGCCGGGCCGTGGGCAAAGCTGGTGAAGGCCTCGGCCCGGTAGCGCACCCGGTCAAACAGGGCGTTGCTGGCCACCCACTGCAAGTCGTCCTTCATCGCCGTCTGCACGCCTGGCAGGGTCAGGCCGGGGGTGGCCTCCAGCGGGAACACCCAGGGCCGGCGAGTGGGCTCTTGCGTCACCTCGTAGGTCACGCCCGGCCCAAGGGTGCGCAACTCGGCGCGCGGCACGTTGTTGCGCCCATAGGCAAAGGCTGGGTCCAGGCCGCCGCGCAACTCGCTCCACTGCCGCCCGTCAAAGCGCGCCAGCACCGGGCCGCGAAAGTACAGCTGCTCGCTGGGGGGCGCCAGCCGAGTGGGCTGGCCGTCGGCCCCCAGAAAGCGCAGGCGCATGACGATGCTGTCGTCGGTGGCCAGCTCGGCCACCTTGCCGGGGGCCATGGTGTCGCTCAGGCCGGTGCGGCCCATCAAGTCGTCCTGCGGCATGCTCCACAGCGGCCCGGACAGGCGCGGGAACAGCACGAACAGCAGCACCATCACGGGTGTGCCAAAGGCTGCCAGCCGCGCGGCCGTGCCCACGCTGCTGCCC
>CAZRRW010000301.1:0-2035 GCA_964602505.1 uncultured Burkholderiaceae bacterium | reverse complement strand
TGCGTGACGCTGGCAGCCCCATGACGGTTGCTGGTGCCAACGCAGTCGCTGCCGGTGTCGCCGCCGCCAATCACCACCACATGTTTGCCATCGGCGCGCAATTGCCCCTTGAGCTGGTCGCCCGCAACCACCTTGTTCTGCTGGGGCAGGAATTCCATGGCGAAGTGGATGCCATCGAGATCGCGCCCCGGCACTGGCAGGTCTCGACTCTGCTCAGCCCCCCCGCACAGGAGCACCGCGTCAAAGTCCGCCTGAAGCTGCTTCGGGGAAAGCGTCTCCTTGGCCCAGTTGGTGACCTTGCTGTCCTTGCCAAGATCGCCGATCAACACGCCAGTCCTGAACACCACCCCTTCGGCCTGCATTTGCGCCACTCGACGGTCGATGTGGTGTTTCTCCATCTTGAAATCGGGAATGCCGTAGCGCAGCAAGCCGCCCACGCGGTCGTTCTTCTCAAACACGGTGACCTCGTGGCCGGCTCGGGCCAGCTGCTGGGCGGCCGCCAAGCCAGCGGGGCCGGAGCCCACCACCGCGACCTTCTTGCCGGTCTTGGACTTGGGCTTCTGGGGTTCGACCCAGCCTTCCGCCCAGCCACGGTCAATGATTGCGTGCTCAATCGACTTGATGCCCACCGGGTCGGCATTGATGTTCAGCGTACAGGCCGCCTCGCAGGGTGCCGGACAGATCCGCCCGGTGAACTCGGGAAAGTTGTTGGTCGAGTGCAGGGTCTCCAACGCCGCACGCCATTGCTGACCGTAGACCAAGTCATTGAAGTCGGGGATGATGTTGTTGACAGGGCATCCGTTGTTGCAGAACGGTGTGCCGCAGTCCATGCAGCGGGCCGCCTGCTGCTTGGCCTGGGCGTCATCCAGCCCGATCACGAACTCCTTGTAGTTCTTGACCCGTTGGGCGACGGGCTCGTAGCCCTCTTCCACCCGCTCAAACTCAATGAAACCAGTTGCTTTTCCCATGATCATTCCTCAAACACTGGCCTGCGCCGCCGCCGGCGCCGCTGCACGCACAGCCATCTCGGTCAGAGCGCGCTTGTATTCATGCGGAAACACCTTGACGAACTTGGCTCGGTGGCTGGCCCACTCGTCCAGGATCTCGCGTGCACGCAGACTGCCCGTCCAGCGATGGTGGTCCTCAACCAGCTTCCTCAACAGCGCCTCGTCTGGCTCAGCGCCTTGACGGCCCCGGTGCCAGGTGGCCTTGTCGGTCTGATCGGCCGTCGGCAACACCTTGTCGAGCGCCACCATCGCCGTGTTGCAACGCTTGGCGAACTGACCGTCCACGTCATACACGTAGGCGACCCCACCGCTCATGCCAGCAGCGAAGTTGCGTCCGGTCCGTCCGAGCACCACGACGGTGCCACCGGTCATGTACTCGCACCCGTGGTCACCCGTGCCTTCGACCACGGCCGTCGCACCGGAAAGGCGTACCGCAAACCGCTCACCGGCCACGCCGCGGAAGAACGCCTCACCCTCGGTGGCGCCGTACAGCACGGTGTTGCCAACGATGATGTTCTGGGTCGAGTCTCCCCGGAAGTCGATGCTCGGGCGCACCACCACGCGGCCGCCGGACAGGCCCTTGCCGGTGTAGTCGTTCGCGTCACCGATCAGGTACTGGGTGATGCCGGTGGCCAGGAACGCGCCGAAGCTCTGCCCGCCCGTGCCCTCCATCTGCATGAAGATGGTGTGGTCGGGCAGGCCCTCGGGCCGCTGGCGGATCAGCTCGCCGGACAGCATGGCACCCACCGAGCGGTTGACGTTGCGCACGTCCTGCATGAACTGCACCTTCTCGCCCTTCTCGATGGCGGGTTGGCACTTCTCGATCAGCTTGACGTCGAGCGCGCGGTCCAGGCCGTGGTCCTGCTCGTCCACGTGGTAGCGCGGCACCTCGGCCGGCACGGCCGGGATGAGGAACACGCGGCTGAAGTCCAGGCCCTTGGCCTTCCAGTGGCTGATGGCCTTCTTGGTGTCCAGCAGGTCGGCGCGGCCGATCAGGTCGTCGAACTTCCGGATGCCGAGCTGCGCCA
>CAZRRW010000300.1:0-2069 GCA_964602505.1 uncultured Burkholderiaceae bacterium | reverse complement strand
CAGCCCCATCGCCGATGTGTTTGTGGTGTGGGCAAAACTCGAAGATCCGGACGGGAAAGTCGGTGGGCAGGAAAGCATCCACGGCTTCATCCTGGAAAAGGGTATGAAGGGCCTGACGGCGCCGAAGATCGAAGGCAAGATGAGCCTGCGCGCCAGCATCACCGGCGAGATCGTGATGGACAACGTCTTCGTGCCCGCCGAAAACCTGCTGCCGAATGTGCGCGGACTCAAGGGCCCATTTGGTTGCCTGAACAAGGCGCGCTACGGCATCGCCTGGGGTGCCCTGGGCGCGGCTGAGTTCTGCTGGATGGCCGCGCGCCAGTACACCCTGGATCGCCAGCAGTTTGGCCGCCCCCTGGCGCAGAACCAGCTCATCCAGAAGAAGCTGGCCGACATGCAGACCGAGATTGCCCTTGGCCTGCAGGCCTGCCTGCGGGTGGGCCGCCTGATGGACGAGGGCAAGGTGGCGCCCGAGATGATCAGCCTCATCAAGCGCAACAGCTGCGGCAAGGCGCTTGACATTGCCCGGCAGGCGCGCGACATGCATGGCGGCAACGGCATCCACGACGAATACCACGTGATTCGCCACATGATCAACCTGGAAACGGTGAACACCTACGAAGGCACGCACGACGTGCATGCCCTCATCCTGGGTCGGGCACAGACGGGGCTGCAGGCCTTCTTCTGACAAACGAAAGCCCCGGCAGCCACACGACTGGCGGGGAGAAATGACGAAAGCCCCGGCAGCCACACGACTGGCGGGGAGAAATGACGAAAGCCCCGGCAGCCTTGCGGCTGGCGGGGCTTTGGAACCCCAACTTGGCGCTGGGGTTCTATCGGGACTCCGGGGAGTGTTGCCCGGGGTTCCTTGCGTGTAGCCGAGTACACGCATTGGGTCGTCTGCGATGCAGACCGTCACACCTTAACCCCGCCCGTGTTGCAAGGCCAGTTGAACCGATTGATTGCCATGGACCTCGCCATCAAACAAATCATCTCGACACTGTTGTTGCTGCCTGCTAGCGCGCTGATGCTGGCTGCGCTTGGTCTGGGCTTGGCCACGCGCCGCAGCAAGGCCTGGCAACGCCTTGGGGTCGCGCTGGCCGCGACCAGCCTGACGGTGCTGTGGCTGGGCTCAACCCCCATGGTGATGAACTCGGCTCTGCGATCCGTGGAGAACGACTGGCAGGTATGGCAGGCCAACCCTGAACGCCCCGCCGAGGCGGTGGTGGTGCTCGGCGGCGGGCGCAATATCGGGGCCCGCGAGTACGGTGGCGCCTCCGTGAGCGGTGCGTCGTTGCAGCGGCTGCGCTACGGCATCCACTTGGCCAAGGCAAACCGACTGCCAGTGATGTTCACGGGTGGCAACGCGGATCCAGGCACGGCGCAGGATCCTGCGCTGACTGAGGCCGCCCTCGCTCAGCGGGTGGCTCGTGACGACTTTGGCTTCCCGCTGCGCTGGGTGGAGGCGACCGCCCGCGACACCCAGGAGAACGCCCAGGCAGCCGCTGCGCTGCTGAAGCCCAGAGCATCCGCAACTGGCGGGATCCGCACCATCGTGCTGGTGACTGACGTATGGCACATGCCCCGAGCCGTGCGCTGGTTTGAGCAGGAGGGGTTCTTGGTACAGCCGGCCCCCATGGGATTTGCGGCCGAGGCCGACACCAGCTTTCGACACTGGCTGCCGAGCGCCGACGCCCTGGCCGTAAGCAACCGCCTGCTGCGGGAACTGCTGGGCCGGGCCTGGCAGGCCCTGCGCACATGAGGCTCGGTCCCGCCAACCCGCTCACGCACCCAGGCTGAGCTGCACCCGCGGCGTCCAGCGGGCACCGTCTGGCGGGGTGGCCGCCGGGGGCACGCCTGGGGCGGCCGCTGCAGCGGGTGCCGACGCGTTGTCTGCATCACCCGCACTGCCCCGCAAGCGAGGGTTCGCCATGAACATGCGCTCACTGGGCACGCCCTTGCCTAGGGCCTGTTCACACTATTTCTGAAGAGCGCGTTGCCAGGCAAAAAAGGCCTCGGGCAAGGCGCAAAACGAAGCCGGGTGCGCACCCCGGCGAGGCTTTGCAACA
>CAZRRW010000299.1:0-2088 GCA_964602505.1 uncultured Burkholderiaceae bacterium | reverse complement strand
TGCCCTTCCGGGTCAGCCAGCACCACTTGCCAGGCCCCGTAGTAGGTGGCGTAGGAGCCTTCGTTTCAGTCCAGCGTCCTCAAGCCTAGGCTGCCAGTACGGGTTAGGTTGCCCGCAGCGACCAGTCGCCAATAAAGTGAACGCACCAAAGAAAACGGCCCCGTGAGGGGCCGTCGGTTTGGGGGCTTGGGTAGCCGCTAGTTGCCAAGGCTTGTATTTGAAGCCAGCGGCTCACTTGATAAGCAAACGGAGTGTATCGGCGTGAAGAAGCTTTAGCAAGATTTCGTTCTAGGGGTGGACATAGGCACCGCTTCTGTAGCCTGGGCCGCTTTCACGCTCACCCAAAACGGCTCGTTCGACCGGCTCGCCGGCAGCGGCGTCTACATCTTCGGTGAGCCAGTCGCCAAGTCGGGGGAAGGTGAACTTTCGTTGAAGAGCGAGCAAAGACGCAAGGCGCGCCTCCTACGCCGACAAATCGAGCGCAAACGCGCTCGAATCTCCAAATTGATGCGCCTGTTTGGACAGGCGGGTGTGGAGCACACCCATCTAGCCAGTGCTTTGGGTACCTTGAAGCGCACCCAGGAGATTTGGGAGTTGCGCGCCAGAGCCGTGACCGAAAAGGTCAGCTTAGTCGAGCTCTTCATAGTTTTACTGCGCTTGGCGAAAAACCGCGGCTATGCAGGCATCAAACCAGCCGCGAAGACCGAGAGCAAGGAGCTTGGCAGGGTTGGCAAAGGGCTTGAAGCGACAGAGCAGCTAATGGCCCAGGCCCCGGGGGTAAAGACCATCGCACAAGCACTGGTCGCAACTCAAGCAAGCACCAATCCCAACCAGCGTCGATTCAGAAAGCTGACCGACGTTGGCACCTACGTGTTACGTAGCCAGATCGAGCACGAGTTTGATCTGATCATCGCGCAGCAGAGGCAGCATCACCCAGTCTTGTCCCGCTCAGTAGGTGAGCTTTGGGGCGCTGATTTCGCAGAACGCCTCAAGCGTGACCAATACGCGGAACATGGCAGAGGGTCGCAGGAGTTTTGGGGCTACGTGCCCACCGACTTTGCCGATGCGCTCCGTCACACCATCTTCTACCAACGGCCTTTGAAGGCGTTTAAGGACAAGATCGGGCACTGCACAACAGGATCGGGCGAACTGCGAGTCGTCGCGGCGCATCCAGCCCACCAGAACTTTCGATTGGAGAAGCTGCTAAACGACCTGGGTTGGGGCGATCCGAAAACCGCAACGCCACTCACCTATGAGCAGAAGGCGGTTGTTCGCGCAGAACTGGCGTACCGCGACACCTGTTCATTCGGCGAGATCTACAAAGCCATGAAGAAGGCGGGCTGCGAGCCTGAAGAAGGCTTGGCGCTCAACTTCCACACCCCACGACGGGATTTTTTGAAGGGCCGAACCACCTACATGCTTCTGAAGGAGCGTGGGCTGCTAGGACGCTTTGAGGCGCTGACCGCCGCACAGCAAGGCCATGTCTTCGAGGCCTTGGGCAATGACATCAATGCGCCAGAGGCCTGGGGATACAGCAATAACTCAGCGCGTCAGAACGTCATCAATCAGTACGGCATCGAAGTCGCCGAGTTCATTGACATGATGGCCCACAGCGATAAGGGGCTTGATCGACTGAAAGCGATGAACTTCGACGCTGGGCGTGTCCGCTATGGGGCCAACGCGCTGCGCAGACTTACCGCTTACATGCAAGAGCACAACTGCAATGAGCACGATGCGCTGGCCGCACTTTTCCCGGCGTCTGAGGCCGCCTCAACCCAGAGAACCGGTGAACTACCGCCAGTCGAGTCATTGCAACTGCGCTCTCCAGTGGTTTCCCATGCGCTAGATCACACGCGCCGCGAGCTGATGCGTGTAATCAAGCGATTTGGGCTGCCTAAGCGCATGGTGGTTGAACTGTCCAAGCCCGTGAAATCAACGCTTGAAGAACGAGATGAGATTGAGAAACGCCAGCGATATGAAAGGAAAACAAACGCCGAAGCAAGAGCCGAGATTCAGCGCGCCAGCCCGCCAATTGCCATCACGAACACCAGCGTCAGCCCGGTCTCGGTCAGCCCCACCGTCGCCATC
>CAZRRW010000298.1:0-2097 GCA_964602505.1 uncultured Burkholderiaceae bacterium | reverse complement strand
TTCATGGCTCAATCCTCTCAGAGAAAAGAGCCTCCTCAAAATCCGGGGCGATTCACCGCGGGCAACACGCCCTCTCCATCTTCGCCGTTCACCTTGTTCCATGAAAACTGCGGGTCATCTACATGCAACGAAAGTACCTCGTCAGCGAACTTCATGGGATCAGTACCGGCAACGACAACAGCCTTGTTTCGTGCAGCTAGGTCTGCCATCCTGCGAAAGTTCGCTCGCAATGACTCCCCGAGTGGCTCGTCCCAACCGTAGTCGAGAACGTAGACATAGTAGTCTCGTTCAAGCTCCGTTGGGAGGCGGCTTAGCGTGTGGACGTACAACCCCATGAGTGTCTCCTCAAGTCGCTTTGGCTGACTACTCAAATCGCAAAACTAGGCGCTTACCCAACACCGCAGCTGCACGGTCGAGTGTCTTCAACGACGGCCAATGACTTGGGTCTTCGAGCCGCTTGGCGGCGGGCCACGAGGTTTCAAGGCCCCGCGCCAAGTCAGACAACGTGCGCTCGCCGCGAGACAGGCGCAGCAGCATGGCGGCTTGGGTTTTGGCATCGGGGGCGATGTAGGAGGCCCCTTTGATCCGTTGGCTTGGTTGAGGGATTTCCAAGCTCTCGTCTAGGCGCCACGCCAGCATGGCCGACAAAGCCTCAGCGGCGTTGAACAGCGCCTCTTCCCGCGTTTGACCTTCGGTAAAGGTGTCTGGCAAATCAACAAACTGGACGAAGAAGCTGCCGTCTAACTGCTTTTCAATGGTAGCTGGGTAACGAATGTCCATCACTCACCTCATTCACTTGAGCTTGACGCCAGTCTGCCGCTGCAGGGCAGCCAGCAAACCGGCACCAATGTCGCGACTGCCATGAACCGGGACGGGCACCGCGCGGCCATCCTTCACCATGACGTGATGGCTACCGTTCACCCGATTCAATTGCCAGCCCGCCGCCAGCAGCAGTGCGATGACTTGCTTGCCTGTCACTCTGGGATGATAAATCTAAATTGATATATCGCCAAGAGTTCGGCGGTGTTGCCTGACCAGTAGGTAGGCCCCGCCCACCACCATGGGCACACACAGCCACTGCCCCATGCTCATGCCCAGCGACAGCAGGCCGAGGTGCGCATCCGGCTGGCGGAAAAACTCCACCACGAAGCGCAGCACGCCATAGCCCAGCAAAAAGGCACCACTCACGCGACCGGTGGCCTCGCTCACGCCCGGGCGGCGGGCAAACCACCACAGCAGCACAAACAGCAGCACGCCTTCCAACGCAAACTGGTACAGCTGGGACGGGTGGCGTGGCAGCATGCTGCCCGACTGGGGAAACACCATGGCCCACGGCAGGGCCGGGTCAGCCACGCGGCCCCACAGTTCCCCGTTGATGAAGTTGCCAATGCGTCCGCTGGCGAGCCCCAGGGGCACGCAAGGGGCAATCAGGTCCGTCACCTGCAAGAACGGCCGCTTGCGGCTGCGGGCAAACAGCGCCATCGCCGCAATCACGCCCAGCATGCCCCCATGAAAGCTCATGCCGCCTTGCCAGATGGCAAAGATGCTGAGCGGATTGGTCGCGAAGTCGCTGAACTTGTAGAACAGGGCATAGCCCACCCGCCCGCCCACGATGACGCCCGCCACGCCATAGAACAACAGGTCTTCCACATCGCGCCGCTGCCAGCCGAGCCCCGCGTAGTGGGGCTGCCGAACCCGAGTGCTGGCCAGCCAGAAGAACAGCGCAAAGGCCACCAGGTAGGTCAGGCCATACCAGTGAATGGCCACCGGCCCAAGCTGCAGGGCCACCGGATTGAACTGGGGGTGCATCAACATGGGCACCATTGTCGACGGTCTGCTGGTCGCAGGGTGTCATCACAGGCGTAAACTCCCAGGCTTGGTTTTTCGTCAACCATATCTCCCTGTCCAACGACATGAACGCCGCCCGCAAACTCCGCTCTGCCAACATCACCGAAGGCGTCGCCCGCGCGCCGAACCGCTCGATGTACTACGGCATGGGCTACCAGGCCGAGGACTTCGGCAAGCCGATGATCGGCGTCGCGAACGGCCACTCGACGATCACGCCCTGCAACTCCGGCCTGCAGCGCCTGGCCGACG
>CAZRRW010000297.1:248-2107 GCA_964602505.1 uncultured Burkholderiaceae bacterium | reverse complement strand
CGCTGCATCAGCTACCTCACCATCGAGCATGCAGGGCCCATCCCCGAACCCCTGCGCCTGCTGGTGGGCAACCGCATCTATGGCTGTGACGACTGCCAGTTGGTGTGCCCCTGGAACAAGTACGCCCGGCGCAGCGCCTTGCCGGACTTTGACGAACGCGTCGGCCTGAGCGGCCAGCAGCTGGTCACCTTGTTCGGTTGGAGCGAAGCCGAGTTTCTGGCGCATACCGAGGGCAGTGCCATCCGCCGCATCGGGCATGAGCGCTGGCAGCGCAACTTGGCCGTCGCCCTGGGCAATGCCCTGCGTTCGCCCGTGCTGGACGCCGATGACGCGCGGCGAATCCGCGCCACGCTGTCAGCGGCGCGGCCCGCCTCGACGCCGCTGGTGCAAGAGCACATTGACTGGGCCTTGACCGCTCAGGCGGTGCCCTAAAGCGCCACCCACAACCAGAACGGCAGCGTCAGCAGGCCCAGCAGGGTGGACGCGGTGACCAGTCCCGCGACATAGCCGCCGTGGCCACCCATGCGGACGGCCAGCACATAGCAGCTGCTGGCGGTTGGCATGGCGGCAAACATCATGGCGACCACGCGTTGGGGGCCTTGAAGGGCCAGCGCACTCACCAGGCCCAGGGCCGTCGCGGGCATCAGGGCGTGCTTGATGAGCAGCAGGGCCATCCCCAGCCGGGGGGCCTGGCCAATGGTGCCGAACTGCAGCCCTGCACCCACCGTCATCAAGCCCAAGGCCAGCGACGCCTGCCCCACCCGGGTGAGGGCTGGGGCCACCAGTTCGGGCACCCGCCAACCCAGGGCGTTGGCGGCCAGCCCGGCCAGTGTGGCGATGATGAGCGGATTGCGCAGCACCTCGCCCAGAAAACCGGTCTGCCGGTGGCGCGCCAGCGGGTAGACACTGGCCACGTTGCACAAGGGCACGGCAAAGCCGATGACCAGGGCGATCAGGCTCACCCCCAGCGGCCCTGCCAAGCGCTCGGCCAGGGCCAGCGCCACATAGGAATTGAAGCGGAAGGCCACCTGCGCACTGGAGGCCCAGTATTGCGGGTCGAGGGCGCGGGCGCCCCGGCCCCGGCGGCTGGCCCAGCCGATGGCGTAGCTGGCGCCAATGCCGACGGCCACGGTGAAGACGGTCACGCCCACGAAGCTGGCGGCGCTGAGGCTCAGGGTGGTTTTGCTGACAGAGTGGAACAACAAGACCGGGAACAGCACCAGGTAGACCACCTTTTCCACGCCGTCCCACACCCCACGGCCCAGGCCGGTGAAGCGCTCACCCCGGCACAGCACAAAGCCAAGGGCAATGAGCAGGAGGTCGGGGACGAGGAGGGCAACGGTCTGCATAGGGTTTCTACGAAGCGTAGCACCCACAACTGCTCAGGGCATTTTTGCTGGGTAGCATGTGCGCTTCCTGACATTCAAAGAACCCATGTCCCGGATTGCCAAACAACTGCTCGCCGTGTTCTGCCTGCTGGGGTCTCTTGCGATGCCCGGCTTGGCGTTGGCCCAGATGACGCTCGAGGGCCAGACCTTTGAAGCAGCACAGAAGGTGGGTGATGCGGATCTGGTGCTCAACGGCGTGGGTGTGCGCTCGGTGCTGTTTGTCAAGGCCTATGTGGCGGGCTTGTACGTTCCCCAGAAAAGCACGTCCGACAAGGCCCTGCTGGCCAGCAACGGGGCCAAGCGGGTACAGATCCGCCTGCTGCGCGACACCGGCTCCAGCACCTTCCTCAGCGCGTTCAAGCAGGGCATCGACAACAACACCACAGATGCCGAAGAGGCAGCCCTCAAGCCTCGGATGGAGCAGTTTGAACGAACGATCAGTGCCATTGGCGAAGCCAAGAAGGGCGATGT
>CAZRRW010000297.1:0-227 GCA_964602505.1 uncultured Burkholderiaceae bacterium | reverse complement strand
ACATGGTGCCTGGCCGCGGCTTCACCGTGAGCGTGAACGGTCAGGCCCGCGGTGCGGTTGTGCCGGGTGATGATTTCTCCAACGCCGTGCTCCGCATCTTTCTGGGCGAGAAGCCCGCCGACAGCAGCCTTAAGCGGGGGTTGCTGGGGGGCTCTTGACCCATGCCCGCTTCCGTTTCCTTCCACAGACTCAACTCACTCAGGAGAGACCTCCATGAAACGTCGTGA
>CAZRRW010000296.1:0-2116 GCA_964602505.1 uncultured Burkholderiaceae bacterium | reverse complement strand
GGGTGCGCAAGACGATATGCGCGGGCGTGCCGCCAGCGGGCTCCGACATGCGTTCACGCAGCGCCTGCGCAGCATTGTGGGCCACGTTGAGCAGGGCCTGGATCAACTGCTCCTTGTCGCCGCGGAACTCGGGAATGGACGTGTCGTAGTCCCGCACCACGCGCAGCCCGGATGGAAACTCCGCCAATACCAGGGCCCGCACCCGCTCGCACACCTCGTGGATGTTCACATCGGCCACCACCCTTGGGCGACGGTGCGGGGCCAGCAGGCGGTCCACCAGAGCCTGCAGACGATCGGCCTCGTTGATGATGACCTGGGTGTACTCGGACAGCTCGCGCGACTCCACCTCAAGCTGAAGCAACTGCGCCGCACCGCGGATGCCACCCAGGGGGTTCTTGATTTCATGAGCCAGATTGCGGACCAGCTCCTTGTTGGCCGCTGCCTGGCCCAGCAGCGTCTCCTCACGGTCCTGTCGCACCTGCTGGGCAATCTCGACCAGTTCGACGATCACCTCCCCCGCGCGGTCGCTCTGGCCAACGATCACATGCACCTGCATCGGCTCGTCGGCGGCGCTGCCGTCCACGCCGTACCGCTTCAGCCAGGCCTCATGCCGTCCGGTTGAAAACTCGTTGGCCAGCACGCCCTTGAGCGTCAACAGGAACTCGCCGGGGTCCACAAACAACTCAGGGAACGACGCCTTGGCCAGCGCTCGCCGCGCAAGGCCCAGTGAAATCTCAAATGCGGTATTGGCGTACTCGATCTGGCCGTCGCCGCGCACCACGGCGACCATGGACGACAGCAGGTCAAGTCCAGCAAAACGATGGGCGGGGTTCAACTCCGGCAGGTCGCGCGGGGCGGCCACGCTGACGTCAAGGCTCAGTTGGCGGCGCTGAACTTCTGCAGCTCACGCCGGATGGCGGCAATGTCGCCTTCCTTTCGGGCGATCTGCTCACGCATGGCGGCCACTCGGTCCAGATACCTCTGGAAGTTGCGTTCGTCGCCCCGGCGCTCTGGGTCGCCGTTGTTGAAGTCGCGGCGCAGTTCGGCCAGGGCAGCCTCTTCCTTTCGAAGCTCGCCTTCCAGAATGGTTCGGGCGTCGGCGTCGCGCTGGCGCTGCTCTGCCGGGTTCACCCGCTGATCCGCAGGGCGCGGCACACCAGCAGCTGGGCTGGCCGACGCCAAACGTACTCCCTGCGCAGCGGGCGCGGGCGTTGCCGCCGTGCCCCCTGTGGCACTTGCCACACCGGCAGGGCGAGTCTGCACCACAGTCAGATTGCCGCCCGTCATCGGCTCGCAGCGCTGACGCTGCGCCTCGGCGGGATCATTGGTGTACTGCGTCACGCCGTTGATGGAGGGGCAGCGAAAGATGGTTTGCGCCGATGCACCGCCTGCGGCCCCGAGACCGAGGACCACTGCAGCTGCGAGCAACCAGGTGCGCTGATGCGAGTGTGTGAGATGCATGATGTGCCGTCAGCCAAAAAGGCGGCCTGCCAGTATGACGGAAGTGCATGAACAATGCACGGCAAACCCCTGTCAGCAAATGAAAAAGGACGGCGCATGCCGTCCTTTTTCCGCCACACTGTAAAAGCTTACAGCGAGTAGTACATGTCGAACTCAACCGGGTGGGTCGTCATGCGGAAGCGGGTGACCTCCTGCATCTTGAGTTCGATGTAGGCGTCGATCATGCTGTCGGTGAACACACCGCCCTTGGTCAGGAAGCCGCGGCCCTTGTCCAGGTAGTCCAGCGCTTGGTCCAGGCTGTGGCACACGGTCGGCACCTTCGCGTCCTCTTCGGGCGGCAGGTGATACAGATCCTTCGTGGCGGCTTCGCCGGGGTGGATCTTGTTTTCCACGCCGTCCAGGCCGGCCATCAGCATCGCGGCAAAGCCCAGGTAGGGGTTGCACATTGGGTCCGGGAAGCGGGCTTCGATGCGGCGAGCCTTGGGGTTGCTCACATAGGGAATGCGGATCGAGGCCGAGCGGTTGCGCGAACTGTAGGCCAGCTTCACCGGGGCTTCAAAACCCGGCACCAGACGCTTGTAGCTGTTGGTGGTGGGGTTGGTGATGGCGTTGAGCGCACGCGCGTGCTTGATGATGCCGCCGATGTAGTACAGCG
>CAZRRW010000295.1:0-2120 GCA_964602505.1 uncultured Burkholderiaceae bacterium | reverse complement strand
GCTTGCTGCATGTGGATTGAGCAGGACGGTCATGTGATCAGATTGACTGCGATACACGTAGTCTGGCAAAAGCTGCCATGAGCGCAGATTCAGCTCGAGTTCTGGCGCTTACCCGCTACGGCCCTCTGGGCGCCAGCAGCCGCATGCGCTTCATGCAGTTTCTGCCTGCCCTGCAGGCCTATGGCCTGACGTTGGAGGTGTCGCCACTGATGCCCGACGCCTATGTGGCGGCGCTGCAGCACGGCGAAAGGCCGCGGGGTATGGCCTTGGCCGCCTACTGGCAACGCCTGGTGGCGCTGCGTGGTTCGCAGGCTGGCGTGTTGTGGGTGGAAAAAGAGCTGTTTCCCTGGGTGCCAGGGCCGGTGGAGGTTTTGGCGTGGCCGCGCCGCACGCCCGTGGTGCTGGACTATGACGACGCTGTGTTCCACCAGGCAGACCAGCACGCCAACCCAGTTGTCAGGCGTCTGCTGGGCGGCAAGCATGCCGGCCTGATGCGTCGAGCCGCTGCAGTGGTGGCGGGCAACGAGTACTTGGCTGCCTACGCCCGTGCGGCGGGTGCGCACCGGGTCGAGGTGCTGCCCACTGTGGTGGACCTGGGCAGATACCCCACGCCAACGCCGAGGGCCCAAGCCACGCCGGTGCCGGTGGTGGGGTGGGTGGGGCAGGCCTCCACCGCCACCTATCTGCAAGACATCGCGCCAGTGCTGCGGCAGCTTCAGGCAGAGGGTGTGTTGAAGGCTCAGGCCATCGGCATCGAGGCCGAGCGCCTGGGCCTGCCCATGCAAGGGGTGCCCTGGTCGGCCGACACCGAGGCCCAGCGCATTGCTGGTTTTGACATGGGCATCATGCCCTTGCGTGACAGCCCGTTCGAACGTGGCAAGTGCGGCTACAAGCTCATTCAGTACATGGCTTGTGGTTTGCCCGTTGTGGCGTCGCCCGTGGGCGTGAACCGTCAGCTGGTGGAACCCGGTGTCAATGGCTTTTTGGCGGAAACGCCTGCCGACTGGGCGCAGGCACTGCGTGCCTTGGCGGCTGACCCAGCCTTGCGCGCCCGCATGGGCGCCGCAGGCCGAGCCAAGGTAGAGCGTCACTACAGCACGGCGGTGGTGGCCCCGCGCTTGGCTGCGCTGTTGCACCAGGTGGCGGCCGACGCAGCCGCCACGCCAAGGGGCCGCTGAATGTGTGGCCTGGCCGGTTTTTTGGGTGGCACCTTGGGCGGTGCCGACTTGGCCCCCGCCGTGCGCAGCATGGCCCTGGCCTTGCGTCAGCGTGGGCCAGACAGCCACGGCGAGTGGGTTGACGCCGACGCGCGGGTCGCCCTGGGCCATCGGCGCCTGTCTATCGTCGACCTGTCGGCCGCCGGACATCAGCCGATGGTGTCGGCCTCGGGCCGGTGGGTGCTGGCCTACAACGGCGAGATCTACAACCACCTGGCCTTGCGGGCACAACTGGCCGCCGAGAGCGTGGCCCCAACTTGGCGCGGCCACTCCGACACCGAGACCTTGTTGGCGGCCATCGAGGCCTGGGGCCTCGAGCAGGCGCTGCAAGCCTGTGTGGGGATGTTTGCCCTGGCCTTGTGGGACAAGGCGTCTGCCACCTTGCACCTGGCGCGTGACCGCATGGGCGAGAAGCCCTTGTCGTACGGCTGGGTGGGGCAGGGGGGGCAGGCCGTGTTCTTGTTCGGCTCAGAGCTCAAGGCCCTGCGCGCCTACCCCGGTTTCGCGCTTGGGGTCAGCCGCAACGCAGTGGCCGCATTCATGCGGCTGGGCTGCGTGCCGGCACCGCTCACCATCTATGAAGGTCTTCACAAGCTGCCGCCCGGGCATTGCCTGAGCGTCTCGCTGCAGCAGCGCCAGCCCTTGTTGAAGCCCTATTGGTCTCTGCCACCGGTGGGCAGTGCTCAGGCCGGGGTGAACGCCCCGGCTGGCACGCTGGGCGACGCCCAGGCGCTGCAGCAGTTCGACAGCCTGCTCAGCCAGGCGGTGCAAGGCCAGATGGTGGCCGACGTGCCGCTGGGGGCGTTTCTGTCGGGTGGGGTGGACTCGTCCTTGGTGGTGGCCACCATGCAGCGCCACGCCAGCCAGCCCGTACGCACCTTCACCATCGGATTCGGCGAGCCC
>CAZRRW010000294.1:0-2125 GCA_964602505.1 uncultured Burkholderiaceae bacterium | reverse complement strand
GCGGTGGCGTCGTCGGCGGGCAGCAGGGTCTCGATGGCCAGCTCGGATACCGTGGGGTCGTGCGGGGCACCGAACACCGTGACGGTGGTCAGAAAGCTCAGGCGCCCTTGCGGCGTGCTCAGCACCAGCGGGACCACTGGGGTCTCGGGGTGGATGTCAAACGGCTCGTCGTTGGCAGAGGCCTGCCCATGGGGCGACGGCCCAGCAGGCAAGGCCAGCAGTTCGGTGTGCAGCGCCTGCAGCACAGGGTCTGCACTGTGGTGGGCCTGGTGCCCCAGGCGGTGCAGCACATGCTGGCGCCAGGCCGGCAGGTTCTCGATCATCGGGGCCAGGCCCTCGGGGTGCAGCGACAGGCGCAGCACGTTGACGGGCGGGGCTGCCAGCCACGGAGCCACCAGGGGCAGCAGCAGGCCCACTGCACGGTTGGCGTGCACCAGGTTCCAGTGCCGGTCCACCGCCAGGGCGGGCCAGGGCTCGTGGGCGGCCAGCAGGCGCTGCACCGCCGCGCTGGCGGTGGCCAGCGCCGGGTCGGCCCAGTCGCGGGCCTTGAACATGGGGGCGTAGCCCGCCTGCTGCAGCAGGGCATTGCGCTCGCGAAGCGGCACGTCCAGGGCGTGGGCCAGCTTCAGCACCATGGCGCGGCTGGGTTCGGCCCGGCCGCTTTCCAGCCAGCTCAGGTGCCGGGTGGACACCTCGGCGTCGAGCGCCAGGGCCTGCTGGGTACGCTGGCGCAGCAGCCGCCAGCGCCGCAGGGCGGGGCCAAACCCTGGGGTGGGGTGGGCCGCAGGGGCGGGGGTATGGCTTTCGGGTAAGGTGCGCATCGTTCGTTTTTATCAGCCGCCCCATGCGCACCCAACACCAGACCCTGCGCGCCGACCTGGCGCTGGCCCTTCGAGCTGCTGCCCACCACGGGCTGGGCGAAGGCATCTGCAACCACTTCAGCGTGGATGTGGGCGACGGCCTGTTCCTCATCAACCCCCAGGGCCTGCACTGGAGCGAGGTGCAGGCGGCCGACGTGGTGCTGTGCGACGGGCAGGGCCGCGTGGTGGAGGGCCGCCACCCGGTGGAGCCCACGGCCTTCTTCATCCATTCATGGGTGCACCGCCTGGCCCCGGCGGCCAAGGTGGTGCTGCACACCCACATGCCGTTTGCCACGGCGCTCACGCTCACCCAGGGCGGCAAGTTGGAATGGGCCAGCCAAGGCGCGCTGCGCTTCCATGGCAAGGTGGCGTATGACCACGACTACAACGGCCTGGTGCTCGACGACGCCGAGGGCCAGCGCATTGGGGGCCTGTTCAAGGCGGCGGGCGCGCAGGCCAGCGTTCTCTTTCTGGCCAACCACGGCGTCATCGTCACCGGTGACACCGTGGCCTGGGCCTATGACGACCTCTACTACCTGGAGCGCGCCTGCATGCACCAGGTGCTGGCCCAAAGCACGGGCAAGCCACTCAAGCTGATTGATGCGGCGGTTGCCCGCAAGACCGCCGCACAGATTGCGGGCGAGCGCCAGCAGAGCGACCTGTTTTTCGAGGCCCTGCGAAGGATGCTGCTGCCGAAGGCTTGACCGCCCTGGCGGGTGATGCCGAGGCGCTAAGGCCAGGTCAGCGCCGCCGGCTGCCCCCGCCCAGCAGGCCGCCCAGCACACCGCGGATGATCTCGCGCCCCACGGTGCTGCCCATGGTGCGGATGGCCGACTTGGCCATGGCCTCGGCGAGGCCTTCGTTGCGGCCGCCGCGTGGGCCGGTGGAGCCGAACACCACGTCTTTCAGGCCGCCCAGCATGCCGCCAGGCTCACTGCCTGCGCCGCCGCCGGCCGCCGTGGCCGCCGCACTGGTTTCGGCCGCGCGGCTTTGCAGCTTTTCATAGGCCGACTCGCGGTCTACCGTCTGCTCGTACACCCCCGCCACCAGCGAGCCGTCAAGCAGGGCCTTGCGCTGCTCGGGCGTGATGGGGCCAATCTGGCTGCCCGGAGGCAGCACGAACACGCGGTTCGTGGGGCTGGGGCGGCCCTTTTCGTCCAGAAAGCTCACCAGGGCCTCGCCCACGGCCAGCTCGGTGATGGCCGCGCCGATGTCCAGCTTGGCTTCTGGGTTGGGGCGCATGGTCTCGGCCGCCGACTGCACGG
>CAZRRW010000293.1:84-2133 GCA_964602505.1 uncultured Burkholderiaceae bacterium | reverse complement strand
ACTCAATTCACGCCGCACACTCACGCAAAACAGCGTTTGTGCAGACCTTCCCTAGAAACATCTGGTCGTCGCTGTCGCGGCAGCGCCAAGTGGGGTGCGGCGGGGCCGGTGCCAATACCGTCGCAGCCCGCCATGCCGATTCAAAGCCAGTGCCCGCTTGCGTATCGAGCCCGCTGGCTTGTGCCAGCGGGCGAGGTAGGGCTGCAGCGCAGGGCGCTGCAACACCGCAGTGAACTCATGCTGCATCGCTGGCGTGGCCAGCCAGTGGCAGCGCCCCTGGCCGATGTGTTGCCCAATTGCAACGCCTGAGGGGTCCTGAAATAGAAGCCAGTCCAGGATGACGTTGGTGTCCAGCACCACAGAGGGCGGCACTTGGGGGCTCATAGGCATTGGGGCTTGGCGTGTGATGTCCCAGTCGTCTATACTCATGGGCTTTTCGCGTGGCGATGGCGGGTGTGCCGCCTGCAACATATCGGTTTGCGCCGCGCGCCCAGATTCTGCCCATGGTTTGAAAGCCAAAGAATGCCCACCATCAATCAGTTGATCCGTCACGGTCGCGAGGTCGAAACGGTCAAGTCCAAAAGCCCGGCGATGCAGAACTCGCCGCAGCGTCGTGGCGTGTGTACTCGCGTCTACACCACCACCCCGAAGAAGCCGAACTCGGCGCTTCGCAAAGTGGCCAAGGTGCGCCTGACCAACGGTTTTGAAGTCATCTCCTACATCGGTGGTGAAGGCCATAACCTGCAGGAGCACTCCGTCGTGCTGGTGCGCGGTGGCCGTGTCAAGGATCTGCCGGGTGTGCGCTACCACATCGTGCGCGGCTCGCTGGACCTGCAGGGCGTGAAAGACCGCAAGCAGGCGCGTTCGAAGTACGGCGCCAAGCGCCCCAAGAAAGCCTGATCGTCTGATCAACCCGTGCCCGGCTGCTGTTGCGCCGGGCCGTCTCAATGGAAGGCGTCGCGTGGTGCGGCGCCATGTAAGTGGACACTCGCAGTGCTGCAAGGGCCTGTCGTAGGGGTTCTGGGTTCGAAGCCAGCTGAAGTTTGAAGGAGTGAAGAAATGCCTCGTCGTCGCGAAGTACCGAAACGCGAAATCCTGCCTGATCCGAAGTACGGCAACGTGGATTTGTCCAAGTTCATGAACGTGGTGATGGAGTCCGGCAAGAAGGCCGTGGCTGAGCGCATCATCTACGGCGCGCTTGAAACCGTTGAAAAGAAGACCGGCAAGGATCCGCTGGAGATCTTCAACATCGCCCTGGGCAATGTGAAGCCCATGGTGGAAGTGAAGTCGCGCCGCGTCGGTGGTGCCAACTACCAGGTGCCGGTGGAAGTCCGCCCCCTGCGTCGCATGGCGCTGGCGATGCGCTGGCTGAAGGAGTCGGCCCGCAAGCGCAGCGAGAAGTCCATGGCCCTGCGCCTGGCCAATGAGTTGCTGGAAGCCAGCGAAGGCCGTGGCGGCGCCATGAAGAAGCGCGACGAAGTGCACCGCATGGCCGAAGCCAACCGCGCCTTCAGCCACTTCCGCTTCTGAAGCGTCTTTAAAGCAATACCCAGTCTGAGCGGCGGGCTCTGGTGCCAAAAGCGCCAGAGCCTTCGCGCTTAGAGAACCCGTTTGGCCCACCAAGGACACACCATGCCCCGCAAGACACCCATCGAGCGCTACCGCAACATCGGCATTTCTGCGCACATCGACGCAGGCAAAACCACCACGACTGAACGCGTGCTGTTCTACACCGGCGTGAACCACAAGATTGGTGAGGTGCATGACGGCGCGGCCACCATGGACTGGATGGAGCAGGAGCAGGAGCGCGGCATCACGATCACCTCGGCGGCCACCACCTGCTTCTGGAAGGGCATGGGCGGTAACTTTGCCGAGCACCGCATCAACATCATCGACACCCCGGGCCATGTGGACTTCACCATCGAGGTGGAGCGGTCCATGCGCGTGCTCGACGGTGCTTGCATGGTGTATTGCGCGGTGGGCGGCGTGCAGCCGCAGTCGGAAACCGTCTGGCGCCAGGCCAACAAGTACAAGGTGCCGCGTCTGGCC
>CAZRRW010000293.1:0-74 GCA_964602505.1 uncultured Burkholderiaceae bacterium | reverse complement strand
ATGGACCGCACCGGTGCCAACTTCTTCAAGGTCTACGACCAGATGAAGCTGCGCCTGAAGGCCAACCCGGTGGC
>CAZRRW010000292.1:0-2136 GCA_964602505.1 uncultured Burkholderiaceae bacterium | reverse complement strand
TGCCGAAGCTGCAGAAAGGCATCGCGAACGAACTGGTATTTGTCGATGGCAACGTCATCAATCACCTCGGTCGCACGCAGCGCCCGCGAGCGGGCATCGACCGCGCGGGTGACAAAGGCCCGGTTGCGCAGGCCGATGTTCTTGTTGGTGCGCACGGCGTCGGCGCGCCAATCCAGGGTGAAGCCGGAGGCCGAGTCTCGCAGCGTCGAGGGGCCAAAGAACGGCATGACCAGGTAGGGGCCGGTTTCCACCCCCCACACGGCCAGGGTCTGCCCGAAGTCCTCATAGGTGGACTCCAAACCCATGCTGCCGCAACGTCGATGATGCCGCCAAAGCCCAGGTACCAGTTGATGCCAAAACGCAGCACGTCCTGCCCAGTGTTGCCGGGCTTGCCTTGCAGCAGGTTGTTCACCGCTGACCACGGCAGATACAGGTTGCTAAAGAAGTTGTTGACCCCGATCCGCACAAAGCTGGGCATCGACGCGCGATAGGCCGTGGCCAAAGGCTTGAGAAGGCCGCGATCCAAGACCTCATTGAAGCCGAAGACCGCGCGGTTCAAGCCCTCTAAGGGGTCTATCGGCGATACGATGCGCACCACGGGCGGCAACGGCGCACTGACCACATTGGTCGGAGCGCCTGAGCCGGAGACCACCACGCCGCTAGAGGCATCGGTAGCAGCCGACCCAACAGACTGCTGTGCGTGTGCCACCGCTCCAAACCCCCAAAGGGCCAGTCCAGCCACCGCCAGGCTCAGGCGCACCCGCCGCCTTTCAGTCGCGCTGCAGCGTAGAAGGCTCGGCTCAGCACCATGCGGGGCAAGGTCAACGTCTGGCATTCAGGGTTGTTACTACGCCTGACGGACGCAGGCCTTACTTCTTGCCGACCGACTGGTCGGCGCCATCGGCGGCCTTGCTGTAGAGGAACTGGCTGATGAGGTTTTCCAGCACCACCGCCGACTGGGTCTGCTTGATGACGGAGCCTTGCTGAAAGTTCTTGTCAGATCCGCCCGCCTCAAGACCAATGTACTGCTCACCCAGCAGCCCGGCCGTCAGGATCTTGGCCGAAGTGTCATCCGGGAACACGAAACGGCTTTGCAGGTTGATGAGTACCTTGGCCTGGTAGGTCTTGTCGTCGAAAGTGATGGACTCCACCCGTCCCACCACCACCCCTGCGCTCTTGACAGCAGCCCTCGGCTTCAAGCCCCCGATGTTGTCGAACTTGGCGGTGACTTCGTAGCTCTTGTCAAAGCTCACGCTGAGCAGGTTGCCTGCCTGCAATGCAAGAAACAGCAGCGCGGCCGCACCAATCAGCACGAACAAGCCCACCCACACGTCAGTTTTGGAGGTTTGCATGGAGACGACTCCTCAGATCGAAAACATCAGGGCAGTGAGCATGAAGTCCAGGCCCAGCACCGCCAGCGAAGCAGCCACCACCGTGCGGGTGGTGGCACGGGATACGCCCTCGGGGGTGGGCTGGCAGCGGTAGCCCTGCAGCAAGGCGATGAACGTAACGGCAAAGCCGAACACCACACTCTTGATGACCCCGTTGCCGACGTCCTTCAACCAGTCGACGCCCCCCTGCATCTGGCTCCAAAAGGCCCCGGCATCCACACCAATGAGCAACACCCCGACCACCCAGCCGCCCAGGATGCCCACGGCGCTGAACACGGCCGCCAGCAGGGGCATGGCAATCACGCCGCCCCAGAACCGTGGCGCCAGCACCCGGCGCAGCGGATCCACCGCCATCATCTCCATCGCGGTGAGTTGCTCACCCGCCTTCATCAGGCCGATCTCCGCGGTCAGGGAGGTGCCGGCACGCCCTGCAAACAACAGGGCCGTGACCACGGGCCCAAGTTCACGCACCAGACTGAGGGCTACCAGCAGGCCCAGCGCCTCGGAAGATCCGTAGCGCTGCAGGGTGTAGTAGCCCTGCAGGCCGAGTACGAACCCGACAAAAAGGCCCGACACGGTGATGATGGCCAGCGAGTAGTTGCCCAAGAAGTGGACTTGCGCACTGACGAGACGAAACCGAGCGAGGGTCTGCCCGGTCAAGGCAAGCAGCCGGATGAACAGTCGCGCCGCATAGCCAACGTTGGCCACCACCTGGCGGGTGTGCCGCCCAAGGCTCGCGACGCCC
>CAZRRW010000291.1:0-2176 GCA_964602505.1 uncultured Burkholderiaceae bacterium | reverse complement strand
CCTATCCGGGCGACGTGTTCTATCTGCACTCGCGCCTGCTGGAGCGCGCCGCGCGCGTCAACGCCGAGTATGTGGAGAAGATGACCGGCGGCAAGGTGAAGGGCAAGACCGGTTCGCTCACCGCGCTGCCGATCATCGAAACCCAGGCCGGCGACGTGTCGGCGTTCGTGCCGACCAACGTGATCTCCATCACCGACGGCCAGATCTTCCTGGAAACCGCGCTGTTCAACGCCGGTATCCGCCCCGCCATCAACGCCGGTATCTCGGTGTCGCGTGTCGGCTCTGCGGCTCAGACCAAGCTCATCAAGGGCCTGTCGGGCGGTATCCGTACCGACCTGGCGCAGTACCGTGAACTGGCCGCGTTTGCGCAGTTCGCGTCTGACCTGGACGAAGCCACCAAGAAGCAGTTGGACCGTGGCGCCCGGGTGACCGAACTGCTGAAGCAGGCCCAGTACCAGCCGCTGCCCATCAGCCTGATGGGGGCCTCGCTTTTCGCCGTGAACAAGGGCTTCCTGGACGACATCGAAGTCAAGAAGGTGCTGTCGTTTGAAGCAGGCCTGCACGCCCACCTGAAGGCCAAGCACGCCGCCCTGGTGGCCAAGCTGGAAGCCGACAAGGCCATGGACAAGGACGCCGAGGCTGAGCTGACGGCTGCGATTGCCGAGTTCAAGAAAACCGGTTCGTACTGAGCCGCCCACTTGAACCACAGCAAGAGCGACCACCACAGGAGCTTCTGATGGCCACCGGCAAGGAAATCCGCGGCAAGATCAAGAACTTCGAGAGCACCAAGAAGATCACCAAAGCCATGGAGATGATCTCGGTGTCGAAGATGCGCAAGGCGCAGGAGCGCATGCGCGCTGCCCGCCCTTACGCCGACAAGGTGCGCAACATCGCGGCGCACCTCTCGCAAGCCAACCCCGAGTACAAGCACCCGTTCCTGCGCGACAACGCCCAGGCCCGTGAGGCCGGCTTCATCGTCGTCACCACCGACAAGGGCCTGTGTGGCGGCCTGAACACCAACGTGCTGCGTGCCGTCACCCAGAAGCTCAAGGAGCTGGACGCCGCTGGCACCAAGGCCAAGGCAGTGGGCATTGGCAACAAGGGCGTCAGCTTCCTCAGCCGGATTGGCGTGCCCATGGCGGCGCAGGTCACCCAGCTGGGTGACACGCCCCACCTGGAAAAGCTGATCGGCCCGGTCAAGACCCTGCTGGATGCCTATGCCGAAGGCCAGCTCAAGGCGGTGTATCTCTGCTACACCCGCTTCATCAACACCATGAAGCAGGAGTCGGTGGTCGAGCAGCTACTGCCCCTGTCGGCAGACCGGCTGACCCAGACTGCGGCCGAAAAGGCCGCCTATGGCTGGGACTACCTGTACGAGCCCGACGCCAAGACGGTGATTGACGACCTGCTGCTGCGCTACACCGAAGCCTTGGTCTACCAGGCGGTGGCCGAGAACATGGCGTCCGAGCAGGCCGCCCGCATGGTGGCCATGAAGGCCGCCACCGACAACGCCGGCAACGTGATTGCGGAACTCAAGCTCGTCTACAACAAGACGCGCCAGGCCGCCATCACCAAGGAACTCTCCGAGATCGTTTCGGGCGCAGCCGCCATCAGCGGCTGATCCAGACGATCCGCAACGCATTCATATTGAAGGAGCAACAACATGGCTCAAGCTCAAGGCAAGATCGTTCAGTGCATCGGCGCTGTGGTGGACGTGGAGTTCGCCCGTGACCAGATGCCCCGCGTGTATGACGCACTCAAGCTCGAGGGTTCCGCCCTCACGCTGGAGGTGCAGCAGCAGCTCGGCGACGGCATCGTGCGCACCATCGCGCTGGGTTCGTCTGACGGCCTGCGCCGCGGCCTGACTGTCAGCAATACCGGTGCTCCCATCACCGTGCCTGTGGGCCCCGCCACGCTGGGCCGCATCATGGACGTGCTGGGCAATCCCATCGACGAGCGCGGTGAGGTGTCCATGGCGCAGAGCGCCTCGATCCACCGCAAGCCGCCCAGCTATGACGAGCTGTCCCCCAGCCAGGAACTGCTGGAAACCGGCATCAAGGTGATTGACCTGGTGTGTCCCTTTGCCAAGGGCGGCAAGGTCGGACTGTTCGGCGGTGCCGGCGTGGGCAAGACCGTGAACATGATGGAACTCATCAACAACATCGCCAAGGCGCAC
>CAZRRW010000290.1:0-2193 GCA_964602505.1 uncultured Burkholderiaceae bacterium | reverse complement strand
CTTCACTTGGGCACAAACCGGGCCTTACCCCAATCGCCCGGTCAACCTGGTGATTCCCTTTGCACCAGGTGGCACCACCGACATCATTGCCCGGGTGGTGGCCGAGCGGATGCAACAGCACTTTGGCCAACCCATGGTGCCGGTTAACCGCGCTGGCGGTGGCGGCGTGGTGGGTGCGCAAGAAATCGCTCGTGCCGCACCCGATGGCTACAACCTGGGCATGGCCACCGTGTCCACCACGGCCACCAACCCTGCCATCAACCCCCGCAACCCGTACGACCCGATCAAGGACTTCACGCCCATCACCAACATTGCGGCCACGCCCAACGTGATCGTGGTGCATCCCTCCTTCCCGGCCAAGGACTACAAGACCTTTGTCGAGGTGGTCAAGAAGAACCCAGGGCGCTTCTCTTACGCCAGCTCTGGCACCGGCGGCATCGGTCACCTGCAGATGGAACTGTACAAAGTGCTGTCGGGCACGTTCATGGTGCATATCCCCTACCGCGGCGCTGGCCCGGCCTTGAACGACGTGGTCGGCGGCCAGGTGCCCATCATGATCGACAACATGCCCTCGGCGATTCCCTTCATTCAGAGCGGCCGGTTGGTGCCCATCGTGGTGGCTGCAACCAAGCGCCTAGCCCAGTTCCCCAACGTGCCGACGTTTGGCGAAATCCCGAACCTGGCCCCGGTGAACCGCTTGGCGTACTACGGCATCTGGGGTCCGGCCAACCTGCCGCGCGACGTGGTGGATCGTGTGTACACCGCGGTCAACCGCACCCTGCAAGACCCGGCGGTTCGCAAGCGCATTGAAGACACGGGCTCCGACGTGCTGGGCAACCGCCCAGAGGAGTTTGCGAAGCAGATACTCGACGAGTTCAACGTCTACAAGCGGATCGTCGCCGAGCAAAAGCTCAAGCTCGACGCTTGATCCAGACGGTGGTGCATGAAGGCGCTGATGAGGAAGTCATCGGCACCTTCATCGACAGCCTGTGGCTCGAAGAGGGCCTGTCTCGCAACACGCTGGAGGCCTACCGGCGCGATCTGAGCGCGCTGGCGGCGTGGCTGCTTAGCCCCGGTAACCTGGCTGGGCCCCAGGCCTTGTTGGCAGCCGGGGAGCAAGCGCTGTTCGGCTACTTTGCTGCCCGGCACGAGCACACCAAGGCGACCACCGCAAACCGTCGTCTGACGGTGATGCGACGGTTCTACAAGTGGGCCGTGCGCGAGGGGCGCATCCATGCTGACCCAACGCTGAAGCTGGTGGCGGCCAGGCAGGCCCCGCGTTCGCCGAAGGTATTGAGCGAGGCGCAGGTCGAGGCGCTGCTGAATGCACCCGACACCCGAACCCCACTGGGCCTGCGCGACCGTGCCATGCTCGAGCTGATGTATGCCAGCGGCCTGCGTGTGAGCGAACTGGTGTCGCTGAAGACGCTGAACATCGGTTTTGACGAAGGGGCCTTGCGCATCCTGGGTAAAGGCAACAAGGAGCGGCTGGTGCCCTTTGGCGAGGTGGCGCGTGACTGGCTGCTGCGCTATGCCCGGGAGGCGCGCCCTGTTCTGGCAGGTACGGGCGGGGCGTCATCCACCCCGGCCGCCGACGCGTTCTTCCTGTCCAGCCGCCCGTCACCCGACGCCGTGGCCCAGGGCCGAGCCAGCGGGGGCATGACGCGACACATGTTCTGGCACCTGGTCAAGAAGTACGCGGTCATCGCCGGCGTGACAGCGCCCCTGTCGCCGCATACCCTGCGCCACGCCTTTGGCACCCACCTGTTGAATCATGGTGCTGACCTGCGGGCGGTGCAGATGCTGCTGGGCCACGCCGACATCTCCACCACCACCATCTATACCCACGTGGCGCGTGAGCGGCTGAAGAAGCTGCATGCGCAGCATCACCCCAGGGCTTGAAGCTCGCTGCTGCTGAACCCGGCGCGTGAGCGCGCTTCCAGGTTGAAGGGGGGTTTCAGGCGTGGCGCCTGGAAATGTGCGGCGAGCTGAGGGTAGGTGGCTACCGGGTTCAGCCCGCGTTCAGTGCACAGGTGTGCATACCAGTGGTTGCCCACGGCGACATGGCCCACCTCGTCGCGCAGGATGATCTCCAGCACATCCACCGCCCGGGCGGCGGCGGTGTGGACGCGCTCGTCTCGGGTGGTCGACGCGACCTGGCGGAGCTTGGCCTGCATGGGGGGCGTGGCTTCC
>CAZRRW010000289.1:0-2210 GCA_964602505.1 uncultured Burkholderiaceae bacterium | reverse complement strand
AGCGTCTTCGAGGCCGTGGGCCAGTTCAGCGCGGGCAAGATGAGCGAGGAGGACTTCTGCGAGATCGAGAAGCGCGCCATCCCCGGCAGCGGCAGCTGTGGCGGCATGTATACGGCCAACACCATGAGCTCGGCCTTTGAGGCGCTGGGCCTGAGTATTCCCGGCTCGTCGACGCTGGCCAACGTCGAAGACCCGATCGTTGAATACACCCGCGAGGCCGCGCGTACGCTGTACCGCGCCGTGCAGGCCGACCTGAAACCGCGCGACATCGTCACCAGGAAATCGATCGAGAACGCCGTGGCCGTGATCATGGCCACTGGCGGCAGTACGAACGCGGTGCTGCACTTCCTGGCCATTGCACACTGCGCCGGTGTGGAATGGACCATCGACGACTTTGAGCGCATGCGCCGCAAGATCCCGGTGCTGTGCGACCTCAAGCCCAGCGGCCGCAACCTGGCTATCGACCTGCACCGTGCGGGCGGCATTCCGGCCGTGATGAAGGAACTGCTCGATGCCGGGCTGTTGAACGGCGACTGCATGACCATCACGGGCAAGACCGTGGCCGAGAACCTGGCAAGCCTGCCACCGCTGCGCACCGACCAGGACGTGATCCGCCCGGTGAGCAACCCGATCTACGCCCAAGGCCACCTGGCCATCCTGAAAGGCAACCTCAGCCCCGAGGGCGCGGTGGCCAAGATCACCGGCCTGAAGAACCCCGTCATCACCGGCCCGGCGCGCGTGTTCGACGACGAGCAGAGCGCGCTCGAGGCCATCATGGGCGGTCGCATCAAGGCCGGCGACGTGATGGTGTTGCGCTACCTGGGCCCAAAGGGCGGCCCCGGCATGCCCGAAATGCTGGCGCCCACCGGCGCACTCATCGGCCAGGGCCTGGGCGAGAGCGTCGGCCTCATTACAGACGGCCGCTTCTCGGGCGGCACCTGGGGCATGGTGGTGGGCCATGTGGCACCAGAAGCAGCCGCAGGCGGCGTGATTGCGCTAGTGCAGGAGGGCGACTCCATCACCATCGACGCGCATACCCTGAAGCTGGAGTTGAACGTGCCGCAGGCCGAGATTGACAAACGCCGGGCCTCCTGGAAGGCCCCTGCCCCGCGCTACACCCGCGGTGTGCAAGCCAAGTTTGCGTTCAACGCCGCCAGCGCCAGCAAGGGCGCGGTGCTCGACGCGTATTGACACAAGCCCGCGCCACCGCGATGCCTGACGCCCAGCGCATGCCGCTGGCCATCCTGGCGCAGCACTTGGCGCCCAAGCTGTTGCTCACCCGCCTGGCCGGAGCTCTGGCCCGCTGTGAGGCGGGTGGTCTGACGCATGCCGTCATCCGCTGGTTCGTCCGGCGGTATGGCGTGAACATGCAAGAGGCGGCCGCCCCATCGCCCCAGGCCTACAGCAGCTTCAACGAGTTTTTCACCCGGCCGCTGAAGCCGGGCGCAAGGCCGTTGGCGCCCGAGGCCGAGTGGCCGCTGCTCTGCCCGGTCGACGGGGCGATCAGCCAGTTCGGCACCTTGTCGGGAGACTCCTGCGACCAGTTGGTTCAGGCCAAGGGACATCTTTACTCCACCCTGGCCCTCCTGGGCGGCGACCGTGTGCTCAGGGAAGGCGACCTTCAGCAACGCATCGGCAGCCTGCGCGAACTGGCCACCGAGTTTGCGGGTGGCAGCTTCGCCACGCTGTACCTCAGCCCCAAGGACTACCACCGAATTCACATGCCATGCCAGGGCACCCTGCGGCGCATGATCCACGTACCGGGCGAGCTATACAGCGTGAACCCCTTGACGGCGCAGCATGTCAAAGGCCTTTTCGCCCGCAACGAACGGGTGGTCTGCGTCTTCGACACGCCCTTCGGCCCGTTTGTGAACACATTGGTGGGCGCCACCATCGTGGGCAGCATGGCCACGGTGTGGCATGGGGTGGTGAACCCACCCCGGCCTGGGCAGGTGCGCGAGTGGCGTTACCCCGCCGCTGACGAGCCGGGGGCGATCACCTTGGCGCGTGGTGACGAAATGGGGCGCTTCCTGCTCGGGTCTACCGTGGTGATGCTGTGGCCCAGGACTGCCCAGATTGGCTTCCATCCGGCCTGGCAGCCCGGGGGCGCTGTGCGCATGGGCGAAGGCATGGCCCGAGTCGGCTAGCGCCCACAGGCGCAGAACACCGCAATCGTTACTTCTTGCGCGGGTTGATGCCCAGCTTCTCGC
>CAZRRW010000288.1:0-2215 GCA_964602505.1 uncultured Burkholderiaceae bacterium | reverse complement strand
CGAAGATCTCGCCGTGGATGTAGTTGTAGCCCACCGAGATGCCCATCGCGTAGGCGGCGATGGCCATGCCTTCAATGACGATGTGCGGGTTGAACTGGAGGATGTCGCGGTCCTTGCAGGTGCCCGGCTCCCCCTCGTCGGAGTTGCACACCAGGTACTTCTGGCCCGGGAACTGGCGGGGCATGAAGCTCCACTTGAGGCCCGTGGGAAAGCCCGCACCGCCGCGGCCGCGCAGGGCGCTGGCCTTCACCTCGGCAATCACCTGCTCGGGCGTCATGCCCACGGTCTGCCCCTCGGGCAAAGGCGCGCCGTCCTTGCCCAGGATCTTCTTCAGCGCGCTGTAGCCACCGCGCGCCAGGTAGTCTTTGAGGCGCCAGTTGTGCCCGTCCAGCCAGCATAGATCTGAGGGCTGAGGTGGCGGCCATGAAAGCAGGTCTCCTGCCCGGTGGCCTGAAAGCGGGCCAGGAGATCATTGATGCGCGCGGTCTCGATCAGCTTGGCGTCAGCAGCACCCATGTGGAACTCCTTTCGGCCCTTGTCAGACGGCTTTCGCCACTTCGGCACGCAGGCCGTCGATCATCTGGTCCATGCGCTCGGGCGACATGAAGCTGACCATCGTCCTGTCGTTCACCAGCATCACCGGGGCATCGGCACAGGCACCCAGGCATTCGCACTTCTGCAGGGTGAATGCCCCGTCAGGCGTGGTGCCCCCCTCGCCCACGCCAAGCTTGGCCTCAAGGTACTTGAGCGCCTCGCCACCCCCGCGCAACTGGCACGGCAGATTGGTGCAGACGTTGATCTTGAAGGCCCCCAGGCGCTTCTGGTTGTACATGTTGTAGAAGGTGGTGACCTCATGCACCGCCATGGGCTCGACGCCCAGGTACTCGGCCACTTCGCGCTCGCTCTCGGGCGAGACCCATCCCTGCTCCTGCTGCACGATGGCCAGGCAGGCCATCACCGCCGAGATGCGCTGCTCGGCGGGGTACTTGGCCGCTTCCTTGTCGAATCGTGTCCGGGTCTGGTCGCTCAACATCTCAACACTCAATCTCTCTTGGGCCGGGCTCAGCGATCGATCTCGCCGAACACGATGTCCATCGTGCCAATCACCGCCACCGCGTCGGCAATCATGTGCCCGCGGCTCATCTCGTCCATGGCCGCCAGGTGGGAGAAGCCAGGCGCGCGGATCTTCAGGCGATACGGCTTGTTGGCCCCGTCGCTCACCAGGTAGATGCCGAACTCGCCTTTGGGGTGCTCCACCGCCGCATAGGCCTCACCTTCCGGCACGTGGAAGCCTTCGGTGAAGAGCTTGAAGTGGTGGATCAGCTCTTCCATGTTCGACTTCATGTCCACACGGGAAGGCGGTGCCACCTTGTGGTTGTCGGTGATGACCGGGCCAGGGTTGGCCCGCAGCCAGTCCACACACTGCTTCATGATCTTGTTGGACTCGCGCATCTCGACCAGGCGAACGAGGTAGCGGTCGTAGCAGTCACCGTTGACGCCCACCGCAATGTCGAACTTCATGCGGTCGTACACGTCATAGGGCTGCTGCTTGCGCAGGTCCCACGCGATGCCGCTGCCGCGCAGCATGGGGCCGGTGAACCCGAGGTTCAGCGCACGCTCAGGCGTGACCACGCCGATGCCCACGGTCCGCTGCTTCCAGATGCGGTTGTCGGTCAGCAGCGTCTCGTAATCGTCCATGTACTTGGGGAAGCGCTGCGTGAAGTCGTCGATGAAGTCCAGCAGCGAACCCTGACGGTTCTCGTTGAGCTCGCGGATGGCTCGGGCATTGCGGACCTTCGAGGCCTTGTACTGCGGCATCGAGTCCGGCAGGTCGCGGTAGACCCCGCCCGGGCGGAAGTAGGCTGCGTGCATGCGTGCGCCCGACACCGCCTCGTACATGTCGAACAGGTCTTCCCGCTCGCGGAAGCAGTAGAGGAAGATGGTCATCGCGCCGCAGTCCAGGCCGTGACAGCCCAGCCACAGCAGGTGGTTGAGCAGGCGCGTGATCTCGGCGTACATCACCCGGATGTACTGCGCGCGCTCAGGCACCTCAATGCCCATCAGCTTCTCGATGGCCAGGCAGTAGGCGTGCTCGTTGCACATCATCGACACGTAGTCGAGCCGGTCCATGTAGGGCAGGCTCTGCAGGTACGTGCGGGTCTCGGCCAGCTTCTCGGTGGCGCGGTGCAGCAGGCCGATGTGCGGGTCGGCGCGC
>CAZRRW010000287.1:0-2290 GCA_964602505.1 uncultured Burkholderiaceae bacterium | reverse complement strand
CGAATTGCGGTGGTCGACAGCATCAAGGTGGATGCGCCCAAGACCAAGCTTCTGGCGGCCAAGTTCAAGGCCATGAACCTGGACTCCGTCCTGGTGATTTCTGATGTGGTGGACGAAAACCTGCTGCTAGCCGCGCGCAACCTGGCGCACGTGCTGGTGGTGGAGCCGCGTCACGCCGATCCGGTGTCCTTGGTCAGCTACAAGAAAGTGCTGGTCACCAAGGGTGCGGTGGACCAATTGAAGGAGATGCTGGCATGAGCGCTGCGACTCCCAAGTTCGACGAGGGCCGCCTGATGCAGGTTCTGGTCGCGCCGATCGTCTCCGAAAAGGCCACCTTGGTGGCTGAGAAGTCCAACGCAGTGCTTTTCAAGGTGCTGCAGGACGCCACCAAGCCTGAGATCAAGGCGGCGGTGGAGTTGATGTTCAAGGTCGAAGTGGCCAAGGTGTCGGTCCTCAACATCAAGGGCAAGACAAAGCGCTTTGGCAAGTCCGTGGGCCGCCGTGATCACGTGCGCAAGGCGTACGTGAGTCTGAAGCCTGGCCAGGAAATCAACATGGGCGGAGAGGCGTGATGGCTGTCGTCAAACTCAAACCCACTTCGCCCGGCCGTCGTGCCGTGGTCAAGGTCACCCGCGACCAGCTCCACAAGGGCCCGGGCTACGCGCCGCTGCTGGAACCGCAATTCCAGAAGGCTGGCCGCAACAACAACGGTCATATCACCACCCGTCACAAGGGGGGTGGGCACAAGCATCACTATCGTGTGATCGATTTCCGTCGCAACAAGGACGGCATCGTCGCGAAGGTGGAGCGAGTCGAGTACGACCCGAACCGTTCGGCCCACATTGCGCTGCTGTGCTACGCAGACGGCGAGCGTCGCTATGTGATCGCCCCCAAGGGTCTCGAGGTCGGCGCCAAGGTGCAAAGTGGCTCAGAGGCACCCATTCGTGCCGGCAACACCCTGCCCATTCGGAACATTCCGGTGGGTTCCACCATCCACTGCATCGAGATGCAGCCAGGCAAGGGTGCGCAGATTGCGCGCTCCGCAGGCGCCTCGGCGGTGCTGCTGGCTCGTGAAGGTGTATACGCACAGGTGCGCATGCGCTCTGGAGAGGTCCGCAAGATACACATCGATTGCCGCGCCACCATTGGTGAGGTCAGCAACGGCGAGCACAGCCTGCGCCAGTACGGCAAGGCCGGTGCCCGGCGCTGGAAGGGCATTCGCCCGACGGTGCGTGGCGTTGCCATGAACCCGATCGACCACCCGCATGGTGGTGGCGAAGGCCGCACCGGCGAAGCGCAGGCCCCGGTGGATCCGTGGGGCAACCTGACCAAGGGTTACCGCACGCGCAACAACAAGCGCACCCAGGGGATGATCGTGTCCCGCCGCAAGAAATAAGAGGTTGAGATGACTCGTTCACTCAAAAAGGGTCCCTTCGTTGACCACCATTTGATGGCCAAGGCCGAGAAGGCCGTGTCCACCAAGGACAAGAAGCCCATCAAGACCTGGTCGCGTCGCTCGACCATCCTGCCCGAGTTCATTGGCCTGACGATTGCCGTGCACAACGGTAAACAGCACGTGCCCGTGTACGTGACCGACCAGATGGTCGGTCACAAGCTGGGTGAATTTGCACTCACTCGTACCTTCAAAGGCCATCCGGCCGACAAGAAGGCTGCGAAGAAGTAAGGAACGATCATGGAAACACGTGCTGTCGTTCGTGGCGTTCGCCTGTCCGAACAAAAAGGCCGCCTAGTGGCCGACCTCATCCGCGGGAAGAAGGTTGACCAGGCGCTGAACATCCTTGCCTTCACCCAGAAGAAGGCCGCTGGCATCGTGCGCAAGGCGCTTGAGTCTGCGATTGCCAACGCAGAGCACAACGACGGAGCCGACATTGACGAATTGAAGGTCAAGTCGATCTACGTTGAGCAGGGCACCGTGCTGAAGCGCTTTGAAGCCCGCGCCAAGGGGCGTGGGAACCGCATCAGCAAGCAGACCTGCCACATCTACGTGACCGTCGGAAACTGATTGAGGCAGAGCACCACATGGGACAAAAAATCAATCCGACCGGTTTCCGCCTTGCGGTCACACGAAACTGGACCTCTCGCTGGTATGCCAGCAACCGCGACTTCAGCAAGATGCTGGCTGAAGACGTCAAGGTGCGTGAGTTTCTCAAGGAGCGCCTGAAGAACGCGGCGGTGTCGCGTGTTCTGATCGAGCGTCCAGCCAAGAACGCACGCATCACGATTTTCTCGGCGCGTCCGGGTGTGGTGATCGGCAAGAAGGGCGAGGACA
>CAZRRW010000286.1:0-2308 GCA_964602505.1 uncultured Burkholderiaceae bacterium | reverse complement strand
GCGGTGCACGTGGCGCCACGCTGCCGGGGGCTGCGTCCAGACGGGCCTGCACGCGCTGGCGGTTGGCGCTTTCCTCGCCCGCCTTGCGCTCGGCGTGCCACAGGTGAAACACCTCGGTGGCCCAGTGTCCGTCCACCCGGCGGCAGCCCGCCTGCATGGCCCGCAGCACCACGTCAGCGTCTTCATGGCCCCAGCCCACGAAGGTCTCGTCAAAGCCATTGATCTGCTGCAGGACGTGCATGGGCATGCTCAGGTTGGCCGATTTGATGCGCCGCCAGGCAAAGCGTTCCGCCACCGGGTGCGCCATGCCCGGCAGGTAGGCCAGGTGTGACAGCTTGTTGAGCCCACCCGCCGCACGCCAGCGCAGGCTGGGCCAGGTCTGCTCCAGCCGCGCCACGGCAGTGGCCGCCACGCCCGCCCCGCCCTGCGCCAGGGTGCCCAGCCAGTGGGCCGTCAGGGGCTCGCTCATCAGCACACGGCTGCCAGTGACCAGGGCATCCGGGCCGTGCGCGGCCAGCGCCAAGTGCCCTTCGATGCAGCGACGCCGGGCGATGCAGTCACCGTCGAGAAACAGCACCCGCTCGCCAGAGCACTGCATCACGCCGCGGTTGCGGGCCGTACCGGCGCGAAAGCCCTCGTCTGGGATCCACACATGCACCAGCCGCCAGGGCCAGCGCATGGGCACCGCCCGCAGTGCCGCCAGGGTCTCGGGGCGCGAGCCGTCATCCGCCACCACCACTTCATGCGGTGCCACGCTCTGGCGCAGCAGGCCCAGCAGGGTCAGCACCAGCGCGTCGGGCCGGTTGTAGGTGGTGATGACCACCGACACGCGATCCGGCATGCTCAGCCCTGGCCCGGGCCACGCCCCAGCAGCCACAGCATGGCGTGCCGGTAGAAGGTGCCGTGCGCGTTGGTGATGGCCAGCAGCAACCCGGCGCGGCCGTCCAGAAAACCGCGCCGCAGCACGTAGCTGCGCACAAAGGCCCACATGCCGTGCAGCATGGCCGCGGGCAGGCTGGAGCGTTGGCCCTGCGCAAACTTCTGCTGCGCGCTGGAGCTGGCGTACTGGTTCATCTTGCGCAGCACCTCCGACAAGTCCTTGAACGAGTCGTGCTGCAGGTCGTGCGTCAGCCGCCCTACCGGGCCTTGCGGCAGCACCCGCTCGTGCACCAGGTCGTCTGAGAAGCGGGCTGCACCGCGCTTGAACAGGCGCAGCACCGGGTCGGGGTACCAGCCGGAATGCCGGATGACCGCGCCACAAAAGCGCGACAGGCGCGGGATCTCAAAGGCCACCTGCGGGCCGGGCTGGGCCAAGGCCTGGCGGATCTCCTGCGCCAGCGCGGGCTCCACCCATTCGTCGGCGTCCAGCGAGAGCACCCAGTCGCCTGTGGCCAGAGCCAGGGCACGGTTCTTCTGCGGGCCAAAGCCGGGCCAGTCGGCCGCCACCTCCACCCGGGCGCCCAGGTCTCGGGCAATCTGCTGGGTGGCGTCGGTGCTGCCGCCGTCCAGCACCACCACCTCGGTGGCCAGGCCCTGCACACTGGCGACGCAGCGCCCGATGTCATGCGCCTCGTTCAGGCAGATGATCACCACGGACAAGGTGGGCGGCGCGACCGTGGACAACTCGGCAACAGGCATGAAGGGGCAGTCTAAACTGCCGCTCCCCTATGAATGCCGAGTTGTCCCCAGGCCCGCTGGCGCCCCCACTGGCCCCCGCCTGGCTGGTGCGCGGTGCCGCCTTCTGGGCCGTGCTGCTGGTGCTGGCGCTGTTCACCTCCACCGCCCTGCTCAACCTAGCCGCGCTGGGCATGAGCCTCTGGGCCGCCGCCGCCTGGGCACACTTGCGCCCCTGGCACCTGCTGCGCCAGCCGCTGGCCTGGGCCATCGCGGCGCTGCTGGGCTGGATGCTGCTGCGCGAGGCCTGGGCCACTGCCAGCCTGGGGCGCACCGCCTGGGTGGTGGTGGAGTTCCGGGTGCTGCTGTTTGCCCTGCTGTGGGCCCCCTTGTTCACCTGGGCCCTGCCCCGCCGCTGGGCCGCTGGTGGCCTGCTGGCAGGCTGCACCTTGGCCGCGGTAGCAGGGCTGACCCTGTTGGCCCTCACTGGCCAGCCCGCGGGCTCTCACCACTTCCGCCTGGCCCCCAACATTGCCGGGCAGTTGATGGTGCTGGGCGTGTTTGGCTGGGTGCTGGTGGCCTTGGTGGCCACCCGGCAAACACCCCCCCAGCGGCGGGCCGCCCTGGCCGCCGCGGCGCTGGCCGCCCTGTGCGTGGCGGCCATGCTGTTTGCATCCACCCGGCGCACCGGCTG
>CAZRRW010000285.1:0-2346 GCA_964602505.1 uncultured Burkholderiaceae bacterium | reverse complement strand
GCCCGTCAGTTCTGGGTGGGCACGGACACCCCGCAGCTCGCTGGCTCCCACACCGCTCGTAACCGAACCTCCAACTACCCGGAGACCGATGAGCACCTGGCGCTGGCGCTCGGGGCACTGTGGCGGATGAAGAAGGATCACGTCCACGAGCTGGTGGTTGGCTTGCCGTTGACGACCTTGCACGCTTCGCGCGAGACGCTGCGCAAGCGGCTGGAGGGCAGGCACACGCTGCCCGGCTTCAACGGCGGGCAGCCGACCGAGATCCAGGTGGACACGGTCCGGGTGGTGCCGCAGCCGATGGGCACTCTGTTGGCCATGGCCAACAAGGAGCCGGCCCTGCTCACGGACACGGTGCTGGTCCTGGACATCGGCTTCCACACGCTGGATGCCTATGTGGCAGATGCGGTTCGGCCGGTTTACGGCCGCAGTGTGGCGGTCGAAGGTGGGATGGCGTCGTTCTATGAGGGGATGCAGGCCGCCCTGGTGGAGCAGGTGCGCAAGGTCACGGGTAACGCCCGGATGGATGTGCCGATCAAGCTGGAGGTGTTCGAGCGGGCAGTGAGCGAGGGGCAGGCGTCGCTCAAGATCCTCGGCGGCCGGGAGTTCGAGGTGGGCCCGTTGATGACGGCGGCCCAGGCCCGGTTCGATGCCTTCCTGCAGCAGGTGGCTGCCAAGGCAGGTGGCTTTGCTGACTTGAGCCACGTGGTGATCACCGGCGGTGGGGCCCGGCTGCTGGCCGAGGCCTTCACCCGCTTGTACCCACACATGGCGCAGCCGCTTCAGCCGGATGACCCTGCGTTCGCGAATGTGCGGGGCTACTTGTTGCTGGCTGAGCGGTATGCGGCAGAGCCGCTGACCCTGGCCAAGGCTGCTTGAGGGGGTTGAGATGTCGCGAAGCTCCCTAGAAGTGCGGGGCCATGTGCCCATGTTCCATCCAGTCGCCGAAAGGCTGCGTGACATGAGCCCGGCAGATCGCCACAACTACTTGTTGGTGCTGGCCACGCAATGGCTGGCCGCCGAGCGGGTGACGGGCTCGGGCATACGCGTGGTGGCTGCTGGCGATCCGATCCAGGTGCCGGTGGCCGGCGGCGTGGCCCCACTGCCCGCCCCTGCGGTGGTAGCTGTGGCGCCGGCGCCAGCCCCGGCTCCCGCGGCTGCACCAACCGCAGACCCCTTCCAGATGTCAGCCGCATTGGCGGCTTTGCCACTGGAGCGCTTTGACACGACCTGATTACTTGGCCGTACTCAAGTCGGCTGGGCCATGCTGTTTTGGGGCTTGTTTCTGTTGGGCTTGGGCGCAAGATGAGGGCATGGAACACCTTGCGACCCTTTCCATCACGTCCCGCCTCGCTCTGCTGGACGACTTGCTTCGCCGCCAGGCGCTGGCCTTCGCGGGCTTGTTGGACCGGCGGATTGAGGCGATCTGGCGCGCGGCCAACGTGCCGCCGCTGCCGTCGGACAAGGTGGCCTGGGTTCAGCGGCTGATCCGCTATCGCCGCCGGCTGGGTGTCCTGCTGGATTGGCGGGTGTTGTCTGTGGCGTACAGCTTGACGTGGATCTGTTGTGTGACGCTGCTGGCGCCTGCGGTGTCGCTGGTCTTGCGCTTGGCGGTGATGGCTGCCGAGTAGGAGGCGGCGCATGCGGCGCAAGATCCAGACGACGACGATCCCTGGGGGCCGGAGGCCCTGCTTTCGGCTGGGTTGCTGCTGGCGACGGTTCTGATGGTTTCGCCAGATCAACTCTATCTCTGAACCACTCTGAAAGGAACGCGCCAATGAGTTTGTATTGGTTCAGCGCGATGACGGCTTGGCTGGTCTGCCTTGCGGCCATCTCTCTCTTCCTGAGACCCAATGCGGTCCGAGCCCGGCGCTTGAAAGAGCTCAGATGCCAGCGCGCTCGTCGGCATCTCGCTACAAATCACTCGCCCGTAGGCTCTTCTGCGGAACCCACCTGTGAATGAGCGATCGCCAGGACCTTCAAGTCCCGCTCCCGGCCAAGCTTGTTGGCGGTCTGGGAAATCAACTTCGCAGCCTCCTCGGCCGTTGCCCAGCGAATGGCCACCGTCTCGGCATCAAAAGCCTTGGGCTCAGCCACCGGCTTCATCAAGAAGTACGCGGTGGTGCCAGTGCCACCTTTGAAGGTGCCAGGGAGTACGCCCGTGATCTCGCAGGTGTAGCCTGTCTCCTCCTGGACCTCCCGCAAAGCCGCAGCCTCTGGCGTCTCACCCGGATCAGGCCGGCCCTTTGGCCACGTCCAGATATACCCGTCATAGTGGTCGCGAGGCTCCCGAAGCAGAAACCGCCCCTCACCGTCCACCACCACCCCGCCGTAGCTGCCAGCCTTGGC
>CAZRRW010000284.1:0-2373 GCA_964602505.1 uncultured Burkholderiaceae bacterium | reverse complement strand
AGGCTCAAGGCGTTCAGGGCTTTGGGGCGGTTCAGGGTGATCACCCCGGTCAGCCCCAGCACGGTGGCTACCAGTTCTGAATCAGGCGTCGACCCTGTGCTCATGCGTCCTCCGTTCTGGATGCCTTGCGATCTTGAATCAGGCCCAGCACCTCGTTGCTGGCCAAGGCCGCCAGCACCAGTGCGCCGCCGGCCAGCACCGTGGCCGAGGGCTTTTCTCCTGCCCCCAGCCAGGCCCAGGCAATACCGAAGATCACCTCCAGCAGGGCCAGCAGCGAGGCCTCGGCGCTGTTGAGGGTGCGCATGACCACCATGACCAGCGCACAGGGAATGGCCAGTTGCACCACACCCAGCAGGCTGAGCCAGGCCACGTCGTGCAGGCTGGCCTGGAACGGCCAGGCCAGGGGAAAGGTGACGAACGCACTGATGACCGCCCCCATGCAGATGGCGGGCATGAGGTCGACCACTCCACCGGCGCGCTGCAGCATGTTCCAGTTGACCGCAGCGGCCACAGGCACGCCCAGTGCCACCGCAACGCCGAGCAGGCTAGCCGCGTCGGCGGCCGACAGCTCGGCACCGTACATCCAGCCAATGCCAGCAGCAGCCACCACGATGGCCAGCCAGGTGCGCAGCGGCACGCGCTGCCGAAGCCACACCCAGGCCAGCAAGGCCGTCATGAAGGGAGCGATGCTCATGGTGATGAGCACGTTGGCGACCGTGGTGAGGGTGATGGCCACCATGAAGCAGGTGAACATGGCAGCCCAGCACACCGAACTGATCCACAAGGCCCGGCGCAGCCGGCCTTGCGCCCACCAGAACGCAGCCAGCGCGGGCCGCCGCCAGACGAGCAGAACCGCCCCCAGGGCCAGGGCATTGGCGGCGCTGCGCCAGAACGTGACCTCGAAACTGGCGGCGTGTTCAAGCTGGCGGGTCACCACCCCGGCAATGGACCACATCAAGGTCACCAGCACCATCAGGCCGATGGCCTGGGCGTGGCTGAGCCTGCGCATGGACACGGGTTCCCCGAACGCGTCGACCCTGGCGAACGCTCAGGCCTGGTCGGACTTGGCCGCCCGCTTGCGCTCGTGCTCCTTCAGAAAGCGCTTGCGCAGGCGGATGCTCTTGGGCGTGACCTCCACCAGCTCATCGTCCTCGATGAACTCAACCGCGTACTCGAGCGTCAGGTCGATGGGCGGCGTGATCTTGATGGCGTCTTCCTTGCCACTGACCCGGAAGTTGGTGAGCTGCTTGGTGCGCGTGGCATTGACCACCAGGTCGTTGTCGCGGCTGTGGATGCCCACGATCATGCCCTCGTACACCAGGTCGTTGGGCTTGACGAACATGCGGCCGCGGTCGTCGAGCTTGCCCAGGGCGTAGGTGAAGATCTCGCCATCGTCCATGCTGATGAGCACGCCGTTCTTGCGCCCGCCGATCTCGCCGCGGTGGGCCTCGTAGCCATCAAAGATGTTGGAAATCAGGCCAGAGCCCCGCGTGAGGTTGAGGAACTCGTTGCTGAAGCCAATGAGACCACGGGCGGGGATCCGGTACTCCAGGCGCACGCGGCCGCGGCCGTCCGGCTCCATGTTGATGAGCTCGCCCTTGCGTTCGCCCAGGGCCTGCATCACGCCGCCCTGGTGCTGGTCTTCCACGTCAGCGGTCACCAGCTCGATGGGCTCGCTCTTCACACCGTCAATGTCACGGAACACCACGCGAGGCTTCGAGACAGCCAGCTCATAGCCTTCACGACGCATGTTCTCGATCAGGATGGTCAGGTGCAGTTCGCCGCGACCCATCACCTCGAACACGCCCTCCTCGTCGGTCTCGCGCACCCGCAGGGCCACGTTGGACTGAAGCTCCTTCTGCAGGCGGTCCCAGATCTGGCGGCTGGTGACGTACTTGCCTTCGCGCCCAGCCAGCGGGCTGGTGTTGACGCAGAAGTTCATGGTCAGCGTCGGTTCGTCCACCTTCAGCATCGGCAGGGGCGCCGGGTTCAGCGGGTCGGTCACGGTGACGCCAATGCCAATGTCCTCGATGCCATTGATGAGCACGATGTCACCTGGCCCAGCCGAGGCCGTTTGCACCCGTTCCAGGCCCTGGAAGGTCAGCACCTGGTTGATGCGCCCCTTGATGCTGCGGCCCTCTGGCCCTTCCATGACCAGCACATCCATGGCTGGCTTCAGCGTGCCTGCGTTGATTCGCCCCACCCCGATGCGGCCGACATAGCTGGAGTAGTCGAGCGCCGAGATCTGCAACTGCAGCGGCGCATGGGCGTCGCCCTGATGCTCCGGCACATGCTTCAGGATGGTGTCGAACAGGGCGGACATGTCAGGCCCCCACTGTTCGCCTGCGGCGCCCTCGTTCAGGGACGACCAGC
>CAZRRW010000283.1:245-2382 GCA_964602505.1 uncultured Burkholderiaceae bacterium | reverse complement strand
GTGATGGCCCAGGTGATCGGCCTGGACAAGGCCACATCGGCCACCCAAACGATCTACGACCCCACCTGCGGCTCGGGCTCGCTGCTGCTGAAGGCACACGACCTGGCCAAGAGCCGCACCGGCCATGACCTGACCATCTACGGGCAGGAGATGGACAACGCCACGTCGGCGCTGGCGCGCATGAACATGGTGCTGCACGACTGCCCGACGGCAGAGATCTGGCCCGCCAACTCGCTGAGCAGCCCGCACTTCAAGGACGAGCGCAACGCGCTGCGGCTGAAGGCCTTCGACTACGTGGTGGCCAACCCGCCCTTCTCGCAGAAGAACTGGACCAGCGGGCTCGACCCGGCCAACGACCTGTACGGCCGTTTCGGCTTCAAGGAGCACGACTGGGGTGTGCCGCCGCCGAAGAACGGCGACTACGCCTTCCTGCTGCACATCCTGACCAGCCTGAAGAGCACCGGCCGCGGCGCGGTGATCCTGCCGCACGGCGTGCTGTTCCGCGGCGGCGCCGAAGGTGCCATCCGCAAGAAGCTGGTGCAGCAGGGCGTGATCCTGGCGCTGGTGGGCCTGCCGGCCAACCTGTTCTACGGCACCGGCATCCCGGCCTGCATCGTGGTGCTGGACAAGGCCGGCGCACCCGGGCGGCGCGGCATCTTCATGATCGACGCCAGCAAGGGCTACATCAAGGACGGTAACAAGAACCGGCTGCGCGCGCAGGACATGCACCGCATCGTCGACACCTTCCACCGCCAGCTGGAGCTGCCGCGCTACGCGCGCATGGTGCCGGTGGCCGAGATCGAGGCCAACGACTTCAACCTGAACCTGCCGCGCTACATCGACACCAGCGAGCCCGAAGACCTGCAGGACATCGAAGCGCACTTGAGGGGCGGCATCCCCGACCGCGATCTGGACGCGCTGGCTGCCTACTGGCAGGTGCTGCCGGGTGTCCGCGCCCAGCTGTTCGAGTCCGCCGGTCGTCCCGGCTACAGCCGGCTGCTGGTGGCGCCAGCGCAGGTGAAGTCCACGATTTTCGGGCACCCGGAGTTCACGGCCTTCCGGCAGCAGGTGCAGGCGCGCTTCGAGACCTGGCGCACTGCGCAGCGGCCAGGCCTCGTCGCCCTGAAACCGGGCGATTCACCCAAGCACCTGATCGAGACGCTGTCCGAGACCTTGCTCGCCGCCTTCCAGGGCGCGCCGCTGCTCGACCCGTACGACGTCTACCAGCGGCTGATGGACTACTGGGACGAGACGATGAATGACGACGCCTGGGCTATCGCGCTGGATGGCTGGCAGGCGATGGCCGACGGCAAGCCGAACTTCGACCTGATCCCCGAGCACCTGGTGATTGAGCGCTACTTCGCCAAGGAGCAGGCACAGGTGGATGCGCTGGAAGGCGAGCGCGATGGCGTAACGCTGGAGCTGGAGGAACTGATCGAGGAGCACGGCGTCGACGACGGGCCGCTGGACGAAGCCAAGAACGACAAGGGCAGGGTTACCGCCAAGGGGGTGAAAGACCGCCTGCGTGAGATTCGGGGTGACAGGTATGCCGGCGACGAGCGCGCCACGCTGGAGAAGTTGCAGGCGCTGTTCGACAAGGAGGCGTTTGCGAGCAAGAAGCTGAAAGATGCGCAGAAGGCGCTGGCGGCAAAGGTGCTGTTGAAGTTCGGGCAGCTCACTGCAGACGAGGTGAAGGTGCTGGTGGTCGACGACAAGTGGCTAGCCGCACTGCACGCGCAGGTCGACGGCGAGCTTGAACGCGTCAGCCAAGCCCTAACCGCACGGGTGCGACAACTTGCAGAGCGGTACCTCGCTCCGCTGCCAGCCATGGCCAAAGAGATTGAGGCGCTGGCTCGGCAAGTGGATCGGCATCTTGCTGCGATGGGGTTCGCATGAACGAGGGCGCCTCCGTCGCGGCAGCGTTGGACAGACCGAGTGCTTCACCCTGGCCGCGTGTTTTGATCAGTGATGTTGCCCGGATATCTTCTGGCACCACGCCGTCAAGGCGGCGCGCCGAGAGGTACTTTGCCAATGGAACGGTGCCGTGGGTCAAGACGCTGGATCTGTGCAATGGGGAGATCTCGGCCACCGATGAGTGTGTGACCGATCTCGCCGTGCAGGAAACGAGCCTTCAGGT
>CAZRRW010000283.1:0-228 GCA_964602505.1 uncultured Burkholderiaceae bacterium | reverse complement strand
GCACGGTGCTCGTGGCCATGTATGGCGGCTTCAACCAGATCGGTCGTACAGGACTTCTCAGAATCCCCGCCTGCGTCAATCAGGCCCTCTCTGCCATTCAGGTCAATCGCGACCGCGTGGTACCGGAGTACTTGCTCGCGGTGCTGAATTTCCGGGTCGAGCAATGGAAGGCCGTCGCAAGCAGCAGCCGCAAAGATCCGAATATCACCGGAACGGATGTAGCCAATT
>CAZRRW010000282.1:0-2383 GCA_964602505.1 uncultured Burkholderiaceae bacterium | reverse complement strand
GCCCAGCCGATCAGGCTTGTGGCGGTCTTCCCGCCCGGGGGTTCGGTGGACCAGGTGGCACGAATCCTGGCGCAACCGCTGGCCCAGCAGTTGGGGGCGAACGTGATCGTCGAGAACCGCGGCGGCGCATCAGGCTCCATCGGCACGGCCAGCGTCGCCAGTGGGCCCGCCGATGGCTACACCTTTGGCGTGGTGTTCGACACGCATGCCGTGAACCCGGCTCTGATTGCAAACCTGCCTTTCGACACCCGCCGAGACCTCGCCCCCATTGGGCTGGTGGGCACCTCACCCATGGTGCTGGCCACCCACTCGGGCAGCGATTTCAAGACCTTCGCTGACGTGGTGAACGCCGCGCGCGCCAAGCGGCCAGTCAGCTACGGCTCCATCGGCTCGGGCAGCCTGGGGCACTTGGCCATGGCCTTGCTGGGCAAGGGCAACAGCCTGGAGTGGATCCATGTGCCGTACCGCGGGGGCGGCCGGCTGATGACCGACGCGGTCGCCGGCCATGTGCCCCTGGCCATTGGTTCGGTCTTCCTGGTCAAGCCTCACATCGACAGCGGGCGCCTGCGTGGCCTGGCGGTCACGACCACCAAGCGCGCGGCTGACCTGGCCAACGTGCCCACGATTGCCGAAAGCGGTTTCCCTGGTTTCGACGCGCCCGCGTGGTGGGCAGTGGTTGCGTCGGCCAAAACGCCGCCGGACATCCAGCAGCGCATGAATGCAGCATTGAACGCGGTGCTGAGACAGCCCGACATTGCCAAGCGCCTGGATGCCCAGGGCATTGATGTGCTGGGCGGAACGCAGGCCACAGCGGTCACGTTCATCGACCGTCAGATCGAGATCTGGGCGCGCGTCGTGCGCGACAACGGCATCAAGGCCGACTGAGCCTGGCCAGCCCGCGAAGCGGGCGTTGGCCCGTCAGGCCTCTGGCGTGACGCCAAGCGCCACCAGGAAGCGCGCCACCATGTTGTAGGTGGCGATTGCAGCGGTGATCTCGACGATCTCGGTGGTTGTGAAGGCGGCCCGCATCGCGTCGAACACCGCGTCATCCACGCGGACCTGCTGGGTCATCTGTGCGGCGTAACGCACCACCAGGGCCTCCTGCGACCCCAGCGCCACCTCGGCCAGTGGCCCGCCCGGTGTGGCCTGGGCATAGCGGCCCAGGGCATCCAGCTCGGCCTGCGTGCCCCCGGCTGCAAGGAAGTCAGGCGCATGGTGGTGGTATTCGTACTGCGCGCCCGTCAGCAGCGCCACGGTGCAGATGCCGAGTTCGCGCAGCTTGCGGCTGGTGGGCAGTTCAGACCGCACCGCCTTGAGGTAGACGTTCCATCCCCTCGCCACCGGCTCGCTCCACAGCAGGGCGCGGTCCAGGTTGAGCAAGCTGCCGCCGCGCCGCGCCTGGATGGCCGCCACCAGGTCTGCGGGCTGGGCCTTGAGGTCTTGAGACCAGGGGTCGATGCGCATGGCTGCCCTTTCCGTGGCGGTCAGTGGTTCTCTTTGGCGTGGTTGATGGTGTACTTGGGGATCTCGATCGTGAGATCCACCTCGCCCAGCCTGACCTGGCAGGACAGGCGCGAAACCGGCGTCAGGCCCCAGGCCTGGTCAAGCAGGTCTTCTTCGTCCTCGGTTGGCTCATCGAGCAGCCGATACCCTTCCCTCACGATGACGTGGCAGGTGGTACAGGCGCAGGACATGGCGCAGGCGTGCTCGATCTCGATGTGCTCCTCGAGCAGGGCTTCGCATAGGCTCACCCCGGCCGGCGCGGTGATTTCACGGCCCTCCGGGCACAACTCGGCATGCGGCAGGATCTTGATGACAGGCATGGGCTCAGACCTTCAGATGTCAGACAAGGCCTTGCCCGCCAGGGCCTTCTTGATGCCGCGGTTCATTCGTGCGGCGGCAAAACCCTCGGTTGCCTGGGCCAGGGCCTGCGTCAAGGTCTCGACGGTCTTGGCATCACCGGCCTGTCCAAGGCCATGTCGCAGCTCACGCATGGCCAACTCGATGGCGGCGCGTTCGGCGGCAGGCAGCAGGTCCGAGTCGGCATCCAGGGCCGCCTGGGTCGCCTGCAGCAGGCGGTCGCCGTCCACTCGGGCCTCCTGCAGCGCACGGGCAGCTAGGTCGCCGCTGGCGTGCGCGAAGCTGTCCCTCAGCATCCTCGCGATGTCGTCGTCGGCCAGGCCATAGCTTGGCTTCACGGCAATCGACGCCTCGACCCCAGTGGTCTGCTCGCTGGCCTGCACACTCAACAGGCCATCGGCGTCCACCGTGAAGGTCACGCGAACGCGAGCCGCACCCGCCAACATCGGCGGAATGCCCCGCAACTCGAAACGAGCCAGTGAACGGCAGTCTGCCACCAACTCACGCTCGCCCTGCACCACAT
>CAZRRW010000281.1:0-2459 GCA_964602505.1 uncultured Burkholderiaceae bacterium | reverse complement strand
GTGGGGGGGCGTGCCGCCAGAAACGGCGACAGCAGATGCCCCTCCAAGTGGTGCACGCCCAGCACGGGCTTGCCCAGGGCCAGCGCCAGGGCATGCGCCACGCCCGCCCCCACCAGCAAGGCCCCAGCCAGGCCGGGGCCACGGGTATAGGCCACCACATCGACGCTGCTCAAGTCAGTGCCCGCTTGCGTCAGAACCTGCTGCGTCAGGGGCAGCACGCGGCGAATGTGGTCGCGGCTAGCCAGTTCGGGCACCACGCCGCCATAGTCGGCGTGGAGCGCCACCTGGGTGTGCAGGGCATCCGCCAGCAGCCTGGCGGGCTGGCCCGCCACCGCTTCAACCAGGGCCACGCCGGTTTCGTCACAAGAGGACTCGATCCCCAGCACCCGGACGGTGGCCTCCAAAGACGCATGCATGACCGCATTATTTCGGGCGCGAAATTTGCTCCGCTGGTGTGATGGCATCCCGCGCGGCCACTTCCCCCTCCCCAGGCACCCCGCTGCCCCCGGCCGCCACGGGCGAGGCGCTGCGCATCGTGGTCATCATCCCCGACCTGGCGGTCGATGGCGACAGCGCCGAGGCCCAGGGCGAGGCGGCCCGCTCACGCACCCTGCGCATCGGCCTGCTGGAGGCGGGCTACAACCTGGTGGCCACCCTGCCCGCCGACGTTTTCCTGACCGAGCGTCTGGCGCAGCTGCAGCCCGACATGGTGGTGGTGGACGCCGAGTCGGGCACCCGCGACGCGCTGGAGCATGTGGTGCTTGCCACGCGCGACGCTCGGCGGCCCATCGTGCTGTTCACGGATGAACGCGACACATCTGAGGTGGACCACGCCATTGCGGCAGGGGTGACCGCCTACATCGTCGACGGCCTGGGTGCCGAGCGGGTCAAGCCCGTGCTGGATGTGGCCATGGCCCGCTTCCGCCATGAGGAACGCCTGCGCCAGGAGCTGGCCGACGCCAAGGGTGCCCTGAACGAACGCAAGCTGGTCGACCGGGCCAAGGGCCTGCTGATGAAGCGCCATGGCATTGGCGAGGACGAGGCCTACGCCCGGCTGCGCAAGCAGGCCATGGACAAGAACCTGAAGATGGCTGAGGTGGCCCAGCGCCTGATCGACGCAGCCGAACTGCTGGGCTGAGCGCCACTTGCGTCCTGCACCGGGCACCAAATCCGTGCGCGTGGTGCCTCGCATGCCCACAGCAAAGCCTCTGAATCCTCAATCTACTCTGGCATGGACATTGCTTAAGGGTTGACACCAAGGCAGCCAACGGCGGTTGCCCACGGGTTTGGCCAGGCAGCGAAGCTCGGCCAAGCCTCCTGACAACGGCGTCAGTGCCTGTGTGCCCCCAAAGGCGTGCAGGCCTGACGCCTTTTTGTTTTGTCTTGCTGTTGTCTTGTTTCCCCAGTTGCCCAAAGGAGCCCGCCATGAATGCCCTGCCCGACACCCTGAAAGCACGCCTGTCCCGCCGCACCGCCCTGAAAGGAGCCGCCGCCATGACCGCCTCCACCACCTTGAGCGGGCTGCTGCCCGGCCTGCAGGCCGCCGTCTATGCCCAGGGCTCCGACGCGCCCGAGAAAAAGGAAGTGAAGATCGGCTTCATCCCGTTGACCGACTGCGCCAGCGTGGTGATGGCCAGCGAACTCAAGCTCGACCAGAAGTACGGCGTGAAGATCATCCCCACCAAAGAGGCCTCTTGGGCCGCCGTGCGCGACAAGCTGGTCAATGGTGAACTGGACATGGCCCATGTGCTGTGGGGCCTTGTCTACGGCGTGCAGCTAGGCACCGCCGGCCCCAAGAAAGACATGGCCATCTTGATGAACCTGAACCACAACGGCCAGGGCATCACGATCTCCAAAAAGCTGGCCGACAAGGGTGCCACCGACTTGGCGGGCCTGGTCAAGCTGATGAACGCCGAGAAGCGCGACTACACCTTTGCGCAGACCTTCCCCACTGGCACCCACGCCATGTGGCTGTACTACTGGCTGGCCAGTGCGGGCGTGAACCCGCTGAAAGACGCCAAAGTCATCACCGTGCCGCCGCCGCAAATGGTGGCCAATATGCGGGTGGGCAACATGGACGGCTACTGCGTGGGCGAGCCCTGGAACCACCGCGCCATTGCCGACGGCATTGGCATCAGCGCCGAAACCTCGCAAGGCGTGTGGAAAGACCACCCGGAAAAAGCCCTGGGCACCCAGCTCGATTTCGTCAAGAAAAACCCCAACACCTGCCGCGCGGTGGTGGCCGCCATTCTGGAAGCCAGCAAATGGATTGACTCGGGCCTGCAGAACAAGCTGAAGATGGCCGAGACGATTGCCGACCGCGCCTATGTGAACACCAGCGTCGACGTGATCAACCAGCGCATCCTGGGCCGCTACCAGAACGGCATGGGCAAGACCTGGGACGACCCCAACCACATGAAGTTCTTTGCCGACGGGTTTGTGAACTACCCCTACCTGTC
>CAZRRW010000280.1:0-2462 GCA_964602505.1 uncultured Burkholderiaceae bacterium | reverse complement strand
TACACCACCAAATCTTCTGTCACGGGCACGAAAAGAAGCGATCGCAGCGTCTAGGTCACTCGCATCGAACTCCGGCCAAAGCCGATCGGTGAAGAACAACTCCGAATAGGCTGCGTGCCAAAGCAGAAAATTGCTGAGGCGCTGCTCACCGCCCGTGCGGATGATGAGATCAGGATCGCCCACATGAGCCATGGCCGTTTGGGCCGCCAATCGCTCCTCGGTGAGTTCCTGAGGACTCACGCCATCGGCAAGCAGACGACGGCAGGCGTTCACCACATCCCATCGACCGCCGTAGTTGAACGCCACCGTCAAGATGAGCGTGCCATTATGGGCCGTCAACGACTCCGCTTGCTCCAACTCTCGTCGAATGCGCTCGGACAAACCCATCCGGTCACCCGCAAAGACGATTCGCACTCCGTTCTGGTGGAGTGAGGGCACTTCACGCGACAAGGTTTCGGCCAACAAGGTCATCAGTCCGGAGACCTCGTCTTCAGGTCGACGCCAGTTTTCTGATGAAAAGGCAAACACGGTCAGCGCCTGGATCCCACGGTCCGTGCATGCCCTAACTGCTCTGCGAAGCGCGTCCACGCCCTGCCAGTGTCCGGCAATCCTGGGCATATAACGTCTTGTCGCCCAGCGACCGTTACCATCCATCACGATGGCGACGTGTCGAGGCAGCACTGATGTCACGGGTTCACCTGGAGATAGCTCATCACCTCAGACAGACATGATCTCTTGCTCTTTGCTTGAAATCATCTTGTCGATATCGGCAATGCAACGGTCAGTCAGCTTCTGAATGTCTTCCTGTGCCCTTCGCTCGTCGTCTTCGGAGATGGCCTTGTCCTTGACGAGCTTCTTGAGGGCGTCGTTGGCATCTCGGCGGAGATTTCGGACCGACACCCGAGCGGCTTCGCCTTCCGACTTCACCACCTTTGTCAGATCCCTTCGCCTCTCCTCCGTCAGTGCTGGCATCGGCACACGGATCAGATCCCCCTGGGACGATGGGTTCAAGCCGAGGTCCGACTCCCGGATCGCCTTCTCGATCTTGGCGCCCATGCCCTTCTCCCAAGGCTGGATACTGATTGTGCGTGCATCCAGCAGACTCACCGCTGCAACCTGGTTCACCGGGGTCGAGGATCCGTAGTAGTCAACCATGACATGATCCAGAAGACCCGCGTGAGCACGGCCCGTTCTGATCTTGCCCAGGTTATTCCGAAAGGCCTCGATGCTGGACGTCATCTTCGCCTCTGCAGTCTTCTTGATGTCGGCAACGGTCATCTGAACGCTCCTGAAGTCAACTCACGGGGGCCACGTCTTGCACGGTTACCAGCGTCCCCTCGTCAGAACCATCCACCACCTTCTGAAGCGCACCGGGCTTGAAGATGCTGAACACTTTGATGGGCAACTTCTGGTCTCGGCAAAGTGCGAATGCGGTGGCATCCAACACCTGCAAGTTACGGGCGATGGCCTCGTCGAAGCTGAGGGTGGCATATCGCACGGCCGACGGATCCTTTCTTGGATCGGCGCTATAGATGCCGTCCACTTTCGTCGCTTTCAGCATGATCTGTGCACCGATTTCTGCACCACGCAGGGCCGCCGCCGTATCGGTCGTGAAGAAGGGATTACCGGTCCCTGCTGCAAAGATCACCACCTTGCCTTCTTCGAGGTATTGCAAGGCCTTCGGGCGCACATAGGGTTCGACCACCTGCTCAATGCCAATGGCCGACATCACCCGCGCCACCAGACCAGCGTGCTTCATCGCATCGGCCAATGCCAGTGAGTTCATCACCGTGGCCAGCATGCCCATGTAGTCAGCGGTCGCCCGGTCCATGCCGACCGCCCCACCCGCCACGCCGCGGAAGATGTTGCCGCCGCCAATGACAACAGCCACCTCAACCCCCTGCCGGGTGACGTGGGCGATTTCCTCGACGATCCGCATGATGGTTGCGCGGTTGATGCCATAGGCATCATCGCCCATCAAGGCTTCACCCGAAAGCTTGAGCAGGATGCGCTGGTAGGCCGGCATGACGGACAACCGGGTCAGGCAACCTTTGCCGCAGCGACCTGGGCTGCAACCTCGGCTGCAAAATCATCAGTCTTCTTCTCGATCCCCTCGCCGACTACGTACAAGGTGAATGACCGAACCTGGGTGTTCGTCGCCTTCAGCATGGCCGCCACGCTTTGTTTGTCATTCTTGACAAAGGCCTGGTCCAGCAGGGATACCTCCTTGAGGTACTTCTGCACAGCGCCATCGACCATTTTGGCCACGATCTCGGCCGGTTTGCCGGACTCCGCCGCCTTCTGCTCAGCAATGGAACGTTCCTTGGCAATCAGCTCAGCGGGTACGTCAGCAGCCGACAACGACACAGGCTTCATGGCCGCCACGTGCATCGCCACGTCTTTTGCTGCCTGCTCGTCGCCTTGGAACTCCACCATCACACCAATGCGCGTTCCGTGAAGGT
>CAZRRW010000279.1:0-2477 GCA_964602505.1 uncultured Burkholderiaceae bacterium | reverse complement strand
CGCGGTACTGCGCGTAGATACTGGTGCTGCCAAAGGGCTCGCCCTGGGCGAGGATCATGTCGTCAATGTCGGCCACGATTTCTTGCGCCGACACCCGCACCTTGTGGATCTTGGCCCCCACGTGCTGGTTGATGCGGTCTGCCCAGGCCTCTTCGTCCACTGGCGAACCGGGGGCCACAAAGCTGAAGGTGTGGATGTCGGCCTGCGGCTCGAGGTGGCGAATGGCACACCCCACCCGACAAGGCCGCGCCAAGCGGCACGTCGCTGCGCAAGTGCAGGCGCACGCTGTCCAAAAAGCGGTGCCGCAACTCCTGGGCGGCCTGCTCAAAGCTGAGGGTGCTGGCCTGTGCCACCTGGGGCCACCACCAACGGTGAACCCCTTGGCTGGACAAACGCCCGCCCGCCATGCTGAACCGCGCCCAATGCCCAGGCAGCAGCTGCTCAATGCCCTGGAAGAAGGTGGCCGACCCCGCGTCGTAGCTGCCCAGAACCAGGTAGTCATGCGCTGTTTGCAGGTTGACCTGGGGTTGAAGCCCAGTCAACGCACGCAAGGCTGGCACTTCTGACGCGAACGCCAGGGCACCCTGGCCTTGCCACATGAACAAGGGTTTGATGCCGAAGGCGTCGCGCGCCAGCACCAGGCTTTGGGCCTGATGGTCTACCACGCAGAAGGCAAACATGCCCACCAGACGCGTGAGGCACTGCTCGCCCCAGTGGGCCCAGGCCGCCAGCAGCACCTCGGTGTCGGACTCGGTGCGGAACTGCGCGCCCAGCGCAGCAAGCTCGTGTCGAAGCTCTTTGTAGTTGTAGATCTCGCCGTTGAACACCAACGTGAAGCGGCCATCGGCCGTGTGCATGGGCTGGTGTCCGCCCGACGACAAGTCGATGATGGACAGGCGGGTCTGGCCCAGGGCCAGTTCCCCCCCCGCCAGGGGCATCACCTCGGCCCCACGGTCGTCTGGCCCACGGTGGGCCAAGGCGGTTAGCGCGGCACCCATGACAGCCGTAGCCTGGGGAGGGTTGGGGTGGGCCGTCCAGCGGCCTGCAATGCCGCACATGTCAGCGCCCCGCCCCGAAGGCCCGCAGGGACGCCACCACCCGCTGGCTGGCACGCCCGTCACCGTAGGGCGCAGCAGCCTGCTGCGCTGCACTGAAGGGTTGGCCAGCACAGGCGCGCACAGCCGCGACCAAGGCCTCTGGGTCTGTACCGACCAGGTGGTTCACGCCCAAATCCACCAGCTCGGTCCACTCGGTCTCTTGGCGCAAGGTGACGCATGGCACCTGGTGAAAAAACGCCTCCTTTTGCACGCCCCCGCTGTCAGTGGCCACCACTGCGGCATTGCGCAGCGCAGCCACCATGTCCAAGAACCCCAAGGGACCCACCACCCGTGCGTTGGCAGGCGGCACCAGCCCCGCCTGGCGCATGCGCACCTGGGTGCGTGGGTGCATCGGCCACAACAGATCAAGCGGCAGCCGCTCCAAGCCTTGCAGTACCTGGGCCAGCACGGCGGGGTTGTCCACAGTCTCGGCACGATGCAGGGTGACCAAGGCGTAGCGCCCCGGCTGTACCCCGGCTTCACGCAACACTGCCAAGCGCCCCTGCGCCTGCTGGCCAAACATGGTTGCCACATCCAGCATCACATCGCCTGTCATCACCACCCGGGCTGGGTCTATGCCTTCTCGCTGCAAGTGGCCCACCGCCACCTGCGTGGGGGCAAACAGCAGCGCAGCCATGTGGTCGGTAAGCACTCGGTTGACCTCTTCTGGCATGCGCCGGTTGAACGAGCGCAACCCGGCCTCTACATGGGCCACCGGGATGTGCAGCTTGGCAGCAGCCAAGGCTCCCGCCAGGGTGGAATCCGTATCACCGTAGACCAACACCATGTGCGGCGCTTCTTGCATCAGCACCGCCTCAACCTTTTCGAGCATGCGGCCCGTGTTCTGCCCATGAGTGCCGCCGCCCACCCCAAGTGAATGCGCGGGCGCTGGAAGCCCCAGTTCACTGAAGAACACATCGCTCATGTTTGCGTCGAAGTGCTGTCCGGTATGGACCAGCACTTCGTGGATGGACTGACCTTCCTGCCGCATGGCGGCAGACACTGCCGCAGCCTTGATGAACTGCGGCCGGGCACCGAGCACCGTAACAACCTTAAGCATGATGGACTTGGGCTCCAGACGGTGGGCAACAGCGAGGGCGCTTCGCCAGCACTGCCACCTTTGAACGATTGAGATGTTGCATGGCTCACACCAAGGTCTTGTAAAGCTGGCGCAGCCCGTCAGCCTGGGCTGACCAGCTCAACTCACGCTGCAACGCCAACAGCCTGTCGCCGGTTGGCCGCAGGCTCTGGCGCTGCTCAAAGGCATGGCGGATGGCAAGGGCAAACCCATTTGGTGAATGGTCTTCAACTGCCACACCAACGCGCCTGGACAACACAAGATCACGCATGGTTTGAAGGTTGGGAACCACCAAAGGCAGC
>CAZRRW010000278.1:0-2498 GCA_964602505.1 uncultured Burkholderiaceae bacterium | reverse complement strand
GCCGCGCTGGCCATGCGCGAAGACGGGTACGAGACCATCATGGTCAACTGCAACCCCGAAACCGTGTCGACCGACTACGACACCAGCGACCGCCTGTACTTTGAGCCCTTGACGCTGGAAGACGTGCTGGAGATCGTGGACAAGGAAAAGCCGCTGGGCGTCATCGTGCAGTACGGTGGCCAAACCCCGCTGAAGCTGGCGCTTGACCTGGAAGCCAACGGCGTGCCCATCGTGGGCACCAGCCCCGACATGATTGACGCGGCCGAAGACCGCGAGCGCTTCCAGAAGCTGCTGCAGCAACTGGGCTTGCGCCAGCCGCCCAACACCACCGCCCGCACCGAGCCCGAGGCCATTGAACGCGCCAACGCCCTGGGCTACCCCCTGGTGGTGCGCCCCAGCTATGTGCTGGGCGGCCGCGCCATGGAGATCGTGCACGAGCAGCGCGACCTGGAGCGCTACATGCGCGAGGCAGTGAAGGTGAGCAACGACTCGCCCGTGCTGCTGGACCGCTTCTTGAACGACGCCATTGAGGTGGACGTGGACGCCCTGAGTGACGGCCAGCGCGTGTTCATTGGCGGTGTGATGGAGCACATTGAACAGGCGGGCGTGCACAGTGGCGACTCGGCCTGCGCGCTGCCCCCGCATTCGCTCAACCCCGACACCATTGCCGAGCTCAAGCAGCAAACCGCTGCCATGGCCCGTGGGCTGAACGTGGTGGGCCTGATGAATGTGCAATTTGCCATTCAGGAGATTGACGGCAAGGACGTCATCTATGTGCTGGAGGTGAACCCCCGTGCCAGCCGAACCGTGCCCTATGTGAGCAAGGCCACCGGCCTGCAGCTGGCCAAGATTGCCGCCCGCTGCATGGTGGGCCAGACGCTGGACGCCCAAGGCATTGGCGCCGAGGTCACGCCGCCCTACTACTCGGTGAAAGAGGCGGTGTTCCCCTTTGTGAAGTTCCCTGGGGTAGACACCATCCTGGGCCCTGAGATGAAGAGCACTGGCGAGGTGATGGGCGTGGGCGCCAGCTTTGGCGAAGCCTTCGTGAAAAGCCAGCTGGGCGCGGGCACCCGCCTGCCGGACCCCAAGAAGGGCGGCCAGGTGTTCCTGAGCGTGAAGAACGCCGACAAGCCCCGCGCGGTGGAGGTGGCCGACGAGCTGGTGAAGATGGGCTTCAGCCTAGTGGCCACCAAGGGCACTGCCGCTGCACTGGCCGCGGCCGGCCTGACCGTGAAAACCGTCAACAAGGTCACCGAAGGCCGCCCCAACGTGGTGGACATGCTGAAAAACGGCGAGATCGTGCTCGTCATCAACACCGTGGAAGAGCGGCGCAACGCCATTGCCGACAGCCGCGCTATCCGCACATCGGCCTTGGCCAACCGGGTGACCACCTACACCACCATCTCGGGCGCCGAGGCCGCGGTGGAAGGCATGAAGTACCTGGACGACCTGGAGGTCTACTCCCTTCAGCAACTGCACGCCGAACTGGCGGCTTGAAAGACCTGCATGGCCACCATCCCCATCACCAAGCGCGGCGCCGAAATGCTGAAGGCGGAACTGCACCGCCTGAAAACCGTAGACCGCCCCTGGGTCATCAACGCCATTGCTGAAGCCCGCGCCCAAGGCGACCTGAGCGAAAACGCCGAGTACGAATCAGCCAAAGACCGGCAAGGCTTCATTGAGGGCCGCATTCTGGAAATTGAAGGCAAGCTCTCGGCCGCGCAGATCATCGACCCCGCCACCGTGGACGCTGGCGGCCGCGTGGTGTTTGGCGCCACGGTGGAGCTGGAAGACGAAGACTCTGGAGAGAAGGTGACCTACCAGATCGTGGGCGAAGACGAGGCCGACATCAAGCAAGGCCTGGTCAACATCTCCAGCCCCATTGCCCGTGCCCTGATTGGCAAGGAAGAAGGCGACACTGCCACCGTGGTGGCCCCCGGCGGCGAGCGGCATTACGACATCGTGGCGGTGCGCTACGAGTAAGCCTGCGGCGTGGCCATGCACCGCCACCGCTGGCTCACGCTGACCCTGGCCTTGTGGTGGGGCGGCTGCACCGCCATTGGCTTTTTGGTGGTGCCCCTGCTGTTTGCCACCTTGCCCAGCCCCGCGCTGGCGGGCCAAACCGCAGCCAAACTGTTCACCGCCGAGGTGTACGTCGCGCTTGCCCTGGGCACGGTGTGCGTGGCCCTCTTGCGCCCGGCGCTGGACCACGACCTGGACAAGGCCTCGGACGAACCGCCCGAGCGCTCTGCACGCGCCCTTCGCCCGGCTGAGCAAACCACCCTGTTGCTGGTGGTGGGCGCCATGCTGGCCGCCCTGTTGATGGAGTTTGCCGTGGCCCCGCGCATCCTGGCACGCGACAACCTGCGCCTGTGGCACACCGTGGGTAGCGGCCTTTACTTGCTGCAATGGGCGTTGGCTGGGTTGGCGCTGTGGCGGGTGGGGCGTAACGTACAAGACTAGCTCCAGAAAGGATGGCCAGTGCCTGATCATCCATT
>CAZRRW010000277.1:0-2506 GCA_964602505.1 uncultured Burkholderiaceae bacterium | reverse complement strand
GTCGCACATCTACAAGCAAAGAGCGTTTACGCGGATTTGTGCAGAGGTTCCCTAGTCGGCACCGCTCGGCTTCAAGCAGCGGCAGGGTATCCGGGCTGTGGACATCCGGGTATGGCGCGTGGGAGCGGACCGGATACCTCGCTGGTGCCACAGACCCGCTTCACCCCACCCACTTTGCAAACTGCGCCAAGTCCACATTGCCACCGGAGATGACCACGCCAACCCGCTTGCCCTTCAGCGCCAGCCCACACTGGCTGGCGTTGAACGCCGCCGCCGCGGCCAGGCAGCCGGTGGGCTCCACCACCATCTTCATGCGGCTGGCAAAGAACTTCATGGCCTCGGTGAGTTGCGCGTCGCTGGCGGTGACCACGCGGTCCACCAGGGCGCGCATCACCGCAAACGTCAGCGGGCCGGGGGCCTGGGTTTGCGCGCCATCGGCAATGGTTTGGGGCACGTCAATCTTCACAATCTGCCCGCTGGCCAAACTCTGCTGCACGTCGTTGCCGGCCTCAGGCTCCACCCCCACCACCTGAATGCCCGGGCTTAGGTGCCTGGCCGCCACGGCACAGCCGCTCAGCAGCCCGCCGCCGCCCAGGCACACCAACAGCACGTCCAGTTGGCCCACGTCTTCCACCAGCTCTTTGGCGGCGGTGCCCTGCCCGGCCATCACGTCCACATGGTTGAAGGGCGGCACCACCGTCATGCCGCGCTCGGCGGCAATGGCCTGGGTCACAGCCTCCCGGTCTTGGGTGTAGCGGTCGTAGGTGATGACCTCGGCCCCATAGCCGCGCGTGGCGGCCAGCTTCACCGCGGGCGCGTCAGCGGGCATCACGATGATGGCCGGAATGCCCTGCTCACGCGCCGACAAGGCAATGGCCTGCGCATGGTTGCCGCTGGAAAAGGCCACCACGCCCGCCTTTTTCTGCGCGGGCGTGAAGCGGGCAATGGCGTTGTAGGCTCCACGGAACTTGAAGGCGCCCATGCGTTGAAAGTTCTCGCACTTGAAGAACAGCTTTCCACCGGCCAAGGCATCCGCCGTGGCCGAAGTCAGCACCGGGGTGCGGTGGGCCGCGCCGCGCAGGCGCTCGTGCGCGGCGGCAATGTCGTCAAACGTGATGGGCAGGGTCATGCAGGGTTTGCTTTCTGGTCGGCAGCGTGGGCAGCGGCCCGGCCCCGCGCAATGTTGATGGGCTGCAGCAGCACCAGGCCCAGCACAAACAACACGGCGGTAGAGGCAATGGCCACCCGGTGGTTGCCGCTGGTGGCCCAGGTGAGCGCGCCATAGGTGAGCGGGCCAATGATGGAGGCCAGGCGGATGGCAAAGCTCCACAGCCCATAAAACTCGGCCAGTTGCCGCTGCGGCGCAAACAGGCCCGCCATGGCCCGCCCGGCCGACTGGCTGGAGCCCATGCACAGGCCCGCCAAGACGGCGGCGTACCAGAACGCGCCCTTGGTGCTGACCAGGGCCGCAATCACGCAGGTGGCAACCCACCCCACCAAGGTCAGGCCCAAGGCCAGCTTGTGGCCCAGGCGGTCTTGCAGGTAGCCAAAGGCAAAGGCCCCCAGCATGGCCGCGATATTGAGCGCGAAGATGAGGATCATCGTCTCGGTCTGCTTGAAGCCAATCACCTGCTCGGCATAAATGGCCGCCAGCGCAATGGCCACCGCCACCCCGCCCTGGTAGCACACCGCACAGGCCAGCAGCCACATGAAGTCTTTGTAGTCGCGTGCCTGGCGGAAGGTGCGGCCGAGTTGTTGGAGGGACGCTTTCAGGCCGCTGTGCGCGAGCGCCTGGGGTTGTGGCTCTGCATGCTCCTTGAGCAGCGCAAAGGTCACGCAAGCCGCCAGGCCGTAGACCACGGCCGTGATGAGCATGGTGATGGGCACAAAGGTGCTGGCGGGCACACCCTTGGCCGAGGCGCTCAGCACATAGGCCAGGCAAATGCCCAGGGTGAGCATGCCGCCCAGGTAGCCAAAGCTCCAGCCCCAGCCCGACACCGTGCCCAGCTTGTCGCGCTTGGCCAGCTCGGGCAGGAAGGCGGCGGTCAGCGAGTCGCCATAAGAGAAAAAGGTGTTCGACAGGATGATGAGCACGATGGCCAGCGCCACCGTGCCGGGGCCGGTGAAGGCCAGCAAGGCGGTCGTGAGCACGCAACCGATGGTGGTGAGCACCAGCAGGCGCTTCTTGGCGGCGCGCAGGTCGGCAAACGCGCCAATCGTCGGCATGGTGAGCATGACGATGGCGTAGCTCACGCTGAGTGCCGCCGTCCAGGCAAAGGTGGCCCATTCGGCCTTGCCCGCAATGCCGCCCACAAAGTAGGCCGCAAACACCGCCGTGAGCACCACGGTGGTGTAGCCGGAGTTGGCAAAGTCATACATGGCCCAACCAAACACCTCGCGCTTGCGCACGCCAGGGTTCAGGGCATCGGAGGCAGCAGCAGAAAACAGGCTCATGCGCACATTCTGCGCGAGGCCCGTGACGGGCTAGTGCAGGTGGCGCTTGCCG
>CAZRRW010000276.1:1167-2526 GCA_964602505.1 uncultured Burkholderiaceae bacterium | reverse complement strand
TGTAGGTCACGTCCGCCGTGTCGGGGTCGGTCATGATGGTGGCGGGGTTGCTGTTGATCAGCACCACGCGGTAGCCCTCCTGCCGCAGGGCCTTGCAGGCTTGTGCGCCGGAGTAGTCAAACTCGCAGGCCTGCCCGATGACGATGGGGCCGGCGCCGATGATCAGAATGGTTTTGAGGTCTTGTCTCTTGGGCATGATCAGGCAGCCTTCTCCATCAGTCCGATGAAGCGGTCAAACAAATGGCCAATGTCGTGCGGGCCGGGCGAGGCCTCGGGGTGGCCCTGGAAGCAGAAGGCCGGCTTGTCGGTGCGGGCCAGGCCCTGCAGGGTGCCGTCGAACAGGCTCACATGGGTGGCGCGCAGGTTGGCGGGCAAAGACTTTTCGTCCACCGCAAAGCCGTGGTTCTGGCTGGTGATGGACACGCGGCCGGTATCCAGGTCTTTCACCGGGTGGTTGGCCCCGTGGTGGCCAAACTTCATCTTGAAGGTCTTGGCGCCCGAGGCCAGGGCCATGATCTGGTGCCCCAGGCAAATGCCAAAAGTGGGAATGCCCGCCTCAATCAACTCGCGGCTGGCGGCAATGGCATAACTGCAGGGCTCTGGGTCGCCGGGGCCGTTGGATAGGAACACGCCGTTTGGCTTGAGCTTCAGCACGTCTGCCGCGCTGGTTTGCGCGGGCACCACCGTGAGCTGGCAGCCGCGTTGCGCCAGCATGCGCAGGATGTTGCGCTTGACGCCAAAGTCGTAGGCCACCACATGAAAGCGCGGAGCACTGGCCTGGCCATAGGCATTGCCCTCCAGCGTCCACTCGGTCTGCGTCCAGGCGTGGGGCTGGGCCGTGGTGACCACCTTGGCCAGGTCCAGCCCGGCCATGCTGGGCGCAGCCTTGGCGGCGGCCACAGCCTCGGCAATCTGAGCATCCGTCAGCGCTACCCCAGGCGCAGCAGCGACGATGCAACCGTTCTGCGCGCCCTTGGTGCGCAGCAGGCGAGTGAGTTTGCGGGTGTCTAGCCCGGCAATGGCCACCACCCCCTCACGTTGCAGGTAGGCGCTGAGGGTGGCGTCTGCCCGGAAGTTGCTGTGCAGGCGCGGCAGGTCTTTGATGATGAGGCCGGCCGCATGCACCTTGGTAGCCTCCACATCCAGCACATTGGTGCCGGTGTTGCCGATGTGCGGGTAGGTGAGCGTGACGATTTGCTGGCAATAGCTGGGGTCGGTCAGGATTTCCTGATACCCGGTCATCGAGGTGTTGAACACCACCTCGCCTTGGGTGCGGCCCGCAGCGCCAATGGACTGGCCGCGAAAAACGGTGCCGTCGGCCAAGGCCAAGGCCGCCTCAGGCAGGGTGGAAAACAGGTG
>CAZRRW010000276.1:0-1094 GCA_964602505.1 uncultured Burkholderiaceae bacterium | reverse complement strand
TGCCCGCTGGACCTGTACGGGGCGCCTTGGAGCCACAACAAGCACGCCACTGGTTGCTTGCTAAGGCCTGCACCGAAACTCCAACCTGGGGCGGCTGAGGTGCTGGGCGAGCGATCTGACTGCGGGAAAGCGCTTGATTTTAAGCGATGAACTGCACGTCCACCCCACCCGTGGGGCTCGGGCGTTCAATGCGCTCGCAACGCAGGCCCCAAACCGCCTCAATCAGCTCGGTCTGCGGCATGATCCTCGTCTCCCAAAATGTCCGACAGCACCACCACCTCGTCGGCGTAACGGGCGGCGAGGTTAAGGTCATGCAGCACCACCACCACGCTGCCGCTCTGAATGCTCGAAGGGCCCGAGATTCGGCACCAAGTCCGCGCTTGCTGCAACACCGTGTGTTGGTGCAACCAGTCGAGCGCGGCGGTCGGCTCGTCAAGCAACAGCCATTGGCCTGCTGGGCCCGATGCGCCTCCATCTGCCGCACCGCCCGGCGTGAGCTGCGCCAAGCAACGGGCCAAGTGCACTCGGGCCTGCTCCCCGCCAGACAAAGTGGGCACCCGCCGTTGCGCCAAGTCCGCCAAACCCACTGCGGCCAGGCAGGCAGGCGCAATGTGGGCCTCGTCCACCGCTGGGGCCGTGCGGTGCGGGTAGCGGCCCAGGGCCACCACCTCTTCCACCGTGTAGCCAAATTCCATGGGGTTGTGCTGCATCAACATGGCGAGCCGCCGCGCCCAGGCGGCGCTGTCCTTCGCCAAGGTAGCCACCGCGCGGCCACCCAGGTGCACTTGTCCCGCGGTGGGCTTGCGCAAGCCACTCAGCAGCGACAACAGAGTTGACTTACCCGCCCCGTTGGGGCCCAAGATGGCCGTTACCCGCCCTGGCTGAATGCGCAAGCTCAAGTCCCGCAGCAAAGTGGCGCGGCCCGCGCAGACCGACACAGCCTCCAGCTCGAAGCCATCGAACCCATCCACCGCACTCATATCCGCGCCCCTTGCCAGCGCAGCAGCAACAAAAAGAACGGTGCGCCCATGAAGGCTGTTAAGGAACCTCTGCACAAATCCGCGTAAACGCTCTTTGCTTGTAGATGTGCGACG
>CAZRRW010000275.1:0-2541 GCA_964602505.1 uncultured Burkholderiaceae bacterium | reverse complement strand
GCCCAGCGCGCCTCCAGCGCGGCCCACTTGGCGCGTGCCGCCTTGAGGTGTCGCTCCTTCACATGGCCATAGCCGCGGATGTCTTCCGGGATGCGTGCAATCTCAATGGCCAGCGGCAGGTGCCCGGCGTCCAGGCTGGGCAGCATGCGTTCGATGCTGGCCTTGTATTCCTCGATCAGCGCACGCTCGGTGCGGCGCTCTTCGGTGCGGCCAAAGGGGTCGAACGCGGTGCCGCGCAGGAACTTGAAGCCCTTCAACAGCTTGAAGGCGGTGCCCATCCAGGCGCCGTATTCGGCCTTGACCAGCTCGCCCTTGGCATTGCGCTTTGAGAACGCAGGGGGTGCCAGGTTGTACTTGAGGGTGACGTCGCCTTCAAACTGCTCACGCACACTGGCCAGGAAGGCCGGGTCGCTGTGCAGGCGGGCTACCTCGTACTCGTCCTTGTAGGCCATCAGCTTGAACAGGTTGCGGGCCACCGCCTCGGTGAGCTTGGTGCCGCCCTGGCCGGCAATGAAGGGCTGCTCGGCCTTGCGCACCCGTTCCACAAAGGCCTTGTACTGCTCGGCATACGCCGCGTTCTGGTAGGCCGTCAGGAATTCGGTGCGCTTGGCAATCAGGTCGACGATGTTGGCGCTCTTGCGCACCAGCTGGATCACCTGGGCGGGCTTGGCCAGCGCCTCCACCTCGGCCAGGTTGTGCGCGGCGCGGCGGCCCCATTCAAAGGCCTGCTTGTTGCGTTCCACCTGCACGTCGTTCAGCTCCATGGCCCGCAGCAGCGAGGCCTGGGAGAGCGGCACCCAGCCCAGCTGCCAGGCAAAGCCCAGCATCAGCGGGTTGGTGTAGATGCTGTCGCCCATCAGGCGCACGGCCAGGTCTTCGGCGTCAAAGCCGGCCAGGTGCTGCGGGTGGGCCGGCAGGTCTATGGCCTTGGCAATCTCAGCCTCGCAACCGGCCTCGGGCTGCTGCCAGTTGGGGTTCTTCACAAAAGCTGCCGTGGGGCTGCCGTGCGTGTTCAGCGCCACCCGCGTGCGGCCGGGCCGCATGCGCAGCACGGTCTCCTTGGTGGCGGTGACGATGGTGTCGCAACCGATGATGAGGTCGGCCTCGCCCATGCCCACCCGCGTGGTGTGGATGGCCTCGGGCCGGTTGGCAATCTGGATGTGGCTCCAGGTGCTGCCGCCCTTTTGTGCCAGGCCTGCAGAGTCCTGCGTGGCAATGCCCTTGCCTTCCAGGTGTGCCGCCATGCCCAGCAGCTGCCCAATGGTGATGACCCCGGTGCCGCCCACGCCCGCCACCACGATGCCGTACGCGCTTTCGGCTGCAGGCACCACCGGCAGCGGCACGGGCGGCAGCTCGAACGGGTTGACGCCCTTGGCCTTCTTGCGCTTGAGCTCGCCGCCTTCTACCGTGACAAAGCTGGGGCAAAAGCCGTTCACGCAGGAATAGTCCTTGTTGCAGGTGCTCTGGTTGATCTGCCGCTTGCGGCCGAACTCGGTCTCCAGCGGTTCCACACTCAGGCAGTTGCTCTGTACCGAGCAGTCGCCACAGCCTTCGCACACCAGCTCGTTGATGACCAGGCGTTTGGCCGGGTCAGGAAAGGCCCCGCGCTTGCGGCGGCGGCGCTTTTCGGTGGCGCAGGTCTGGTCGTACACGATGACCGTGGTGCCCTGGATCTCGCGAAACTGCTTCTGCACCGCCTCAAGCTCGCTGCGGTGGTGCACCGTCACCCCGGCCGGGATGGCCACGCCCTGATACTTCTGCGGCTCGTCGGTCACCACGCACACCTTCACCGCGCCTTCAGCCACCACCGACTGCAGGATCTGCGGCACCGAGTGCCCTTCGGGCCGCTCGCCAATCTGCTGGCCGCCCGTCATGGCCACCGCGTCGTTGTAGAGCACCTTGTAGGTGATGTTCACGCCCGCGGCGATGGCCTGGCGGATGGCCAGCAGGCCGGAGTGGAAGTAGGTGCCGTCGCCCAGGTTGGCAAACACATGTTGGTTGTGCGGCATGTCCGGGGTGTTGGGCTTGAGGAAATGCTGCTGCCCCACCCAGGGCACGCCCTCGCCACCCATCTGGGTGAAGCCCACGGTGGAGCGGTCCATCCAGATGGCCATGAAGTGGCAGCCAATGCCCGCCATGGCCTTGCTGCCTTCTGGCACCACTGTGCTGGTGTTGTGCGGGCAGCCCGAGCAGAACCAGGGCTGGCGCTCGGCCTTCACTTCCAGCGCCTTCAGGGCCCGCTCGCTGGCGTCAATGAGGGCCAGCCGCGCGTCGATGTGCGCGGTGGTGTCGGCGTCCACCCCCAGGGCTTTCAGGCGCCTGCCAATGGCCTTGGCAATCATGCTGGGGGTCAGGTCGGCATTGGCGCGCAGCAGGGTATTGGCGGTGGGGTTGGGCACGCTCCATTCGCCGCCCTCGCCGTCGTGCTCGTCAAACTTGCCCAGCACGTTGGGGCGCACGTCGTCGCGCCAGCCATACAGCTCTTCCTTCAGCTGGTACTCGATGACCTGGCGCTTCTCTTCCACCACCAGGATCTCGCGC
>CAZRRW010000274.1:0-2573 GCA_964602505.1 uncultured Burkholderiaceae bacterium | reverse complement strand
AGGTCACCTTGAAATTGTCGGCGCTGCCCTCCACCAGCAGAGGGGCCAGGCCAGCGGCTTGAAGGTCGTCCATGGCCTCGATGGCCGAGGCTTCGTCCGTCACCGGAAGCCGCTTCGTTTTGGCCACCAGCAGGGCGGTTTGCAGCATGCCCAGCCGGAACATCTGGGGCGTCTGAGCCAGCCACAGGCCTTCGCGGGGAATGGTCTGGGCCACCGCCGGAGGCGTGGCCCCCGTCCCGGGCTGGGCCCGCTTGACGGTGTCGGGCACAGGCACCGCCAGCAGCCCCCCCACCGGGTGGGGCAGGCAGGCGCCGATCAGGCGGCCCACGTCGTCGGGCCGCAGCAGGCAGCGCGCCGCGTCGTGCACCAGCACCCAGTCGTGCTCGTGGGCCCCCTTGCCCCGCAGCACCGCCAAACCGTTGGCCACGCTGTCGGCCCGGGTGGCTCCACCTACCGCGGCCACCCATCCACCGCTGGCCGCAAAACCGGGCACGGCTTGAGCAAACTGGTCGTCATCAGGGGCCAACACCACCAAGGTGTGGTCAATCTCCGCCACCCGCGCCAAAGCACCCAAGGTGTGCGCCACCAGGGCCTTAGCGGCCAGCACTCGGTATTGCTTGGGCCCGGCAGCGCCGCTGCGGCTGCCACTGCCCGCGCAGGGCACAAGGGCGAAGACTCTTGCGTTCACAGATGAAGGGTTCAAGTGCTCAATCTTTCATGGCCAACTCAACCTTGCGCCCAGCTCGGGCCGCTAGGGTGATCAGCATGTCCAAGCTGAACTTCTCCCACTTGCCGCGCACGAGGTCGCTCACCCTTGACTGCGTGACTCCGAAACGCTCGGCAGCTTGCGCTTGCGTCCAACCCTCTTGAGCGACCAATAGACGCAAGCGACCCATCAAATCAGCCCGCAAGGCCAACACGGCGGCCTCGCCTGGGGTAAAGCCGAGGTCGACAAATACGTTGCCGCTGGACGTAGCGGCCTCGTTCGACGGCTCCTTTGCAGAACATTTGGCAAGTGTGGGCATGTCAGCTTTCCACCATGAAACAGTGGCGTTGGTACTACTCGCTACCAATCAGGCAACCCTGACTAGGGCCTGTTCACACTATTGCTGAAGAGCGCGCTGCCAGGCAAAAAGGGCTCGGGCAAGGCGCAAAACAAAGCCGGGTGCGCACCCCGACATCACCTTCGCCCTGCGCCTAAAGTGGCGGCTTTTGTCACTCATTCGCGCCTCCAGAAATACTGTGAACAGGCCCTAGATACCGCTTTACAGCATCGCTCCGGCACTGGGGAGGTAGTAGCCGATACTTACGTCGTAACAGGGTCTAGCCAGGCATGCAGCGAATGCTGACTCAACCCAAACAACGTGCCGCATTCCCCAAGGTTAATCAAACAGAACCCGCCCGCGACGAAGGCTCCAAAGACGCTCGCAAAGCTTCAGTGATCGCCGACCTGTCCGCGCACAAGCTCCACCTGCTGTCCGTCCGAGGCTACGGTCACGTTCGCTGTCAGCATCGGGTTCGTTTGTATCACCCACGCATCGAGGGCATGGCCGATGTGCGTCAGCCACGCCCGGCGTGGGGCCACGCGGTCGATCGTGGCCAGTGCCATCGGCCAGTCGTTGTGGCCGCGTGGTGGTGCATCCTGCGGCGGAAAACTACAGTCAAGCGCCAGCCCATCGGCCTGCCAGACCTGTAGGAAGCTCTCGGTCTGGGGCGGCAGACCCAAGGTGTCGGTCAGGTAAGCGAACCGGGTTCCGTCGTCGGCCTGCACGGCATAACCGAAGGTCGGCTTGGAGTGCACCAGGGGCAAGGGCGTGAAGCTCAAGGCCCCGATGCGCTGCGGCTCGAACTTAGCCACGCGCCGGAAGTCCAGTAGGCCGGGATGTTTGTACAGGTCGGCGCAGCCCTCGGCGTCGGGCGGCGCGTACACCGGGATCGGCGTACCGCGCCCCCACCGCAAGTGAAACAGGCCCTGCACATGGTCGGGGTGGAAGTGCGTTAGCACAATGGCGTCGAGCGCGCCCGGCACAAAGCGCTCATGCAGGTCCGTCAGCCCGGCGTCCACCAGCACCCGGGTGCCCGCGTGCTCGATCAGGGCGCTGCACGGTCGCCGCATCCAGATCGGGGCGCGGGCCGCCCGCTCGCAGGCCACGCAGACGCAGCCGTACAGCGGTACGCCGCCGGCCGCGCCGGTACCCAGGAACGTCACGCGCACAGCGGCTGCCCGGCGTGCTGGCGCACCAGGGCCACCAGCAGGTCCCCGGCGCGCTCCAGTGGTCCGTCGTTGGTGATCACAGGGCCTGCGCACGACGCCGGAGTCGTCTGCTGGGCAGTAGCCTGCATGCGACGGTGCCGTTCCAGCCGCTGCTCAACCGACGCCGCGTCCTCGCGGCCCCGCGCCAGCAGGCGCTCGCGCAGGACCTCGGGCGGCACCTCGATGCGCACCACCAGCAGTTCCGGGAAGCGCCGACTGGCCTCGCCCAGGTACTCGCGCGAGCCGTTGACCACCACCGAAGCACCCTTGGCCAGCCACTGGTTGATCTCGATGCCGATGCCGTAGGCGTGGCCGTGGC
>CAZRRW010000273.1:0-2635 GCA_964602505.1 uncultured Burkholderiaceae bacterium | reverse complement strand
CCCATCGGCAAGACAGACCCTGCGGGCGTGGCCGACGTGGAGCTGGAAGCGGCTCTCTCCACCATCCTGGACCTCGAAGACTCCATCGCCGCGGTGGACGCCGAGGACAAGACCCTGGCCTACCGCAACTGGCTCGGCATCTTGAAAGGCACGCTCACCGAGCAGCTGGAGAAGAACGGCAAGACCATCACCCGCAGCCTGAACCCGGACCGGCTTTATGTTGCGGCTGGCACCGCCGCAGGCGCCGCCAAGAAAACCGTCAAGCTGCACGGCCGCTCGCTCATGTTCGTGCGCAACGTGGGCCACCTGATGACCAACCCCGCCATCCTTTGGGGCGGTGGCAAGGAAATCCCCGAAGGCCTGATGGACGCGGTGGTCACCACCCTGTGCGCCATGCACGACTTGAAGCGCGGTGCGAAGGACGGCATTCGCAACAGCCGCACCGGCTCGGTGTACATCGTCAAGCCCAAGATGCACGGCCCCAAAGAGGTGGCTTTTGCCAGCGACATCTTCACCCGCGTGGAGAAGCTGCTGGGCCTCAAGCGCGACACGGTCAAGCTCGGCATCATGGACGAAGAGCGCCGCACCTCGGTCAACCTCAAGGCCTGCATTGCGGCAGCCAGCAGTCGCGTGGCCTTCATCAACACCGGCTTCCTCGACCGCACTGGGGACGAAATGCACACCGCCATGCAGGCCGGTGCCATGCTGCGCAAGGGCGACATGAAGAGCAGCGCCTGGATTCAGGCTTACGAGCGCAACAACGTGTTGGTGGGCCTGGCCTGTGGCCTGCGCGGCCGCGCGCAAGTTGGCAAGGGCATGTGGGCCATGCCCGACCTGATGGCCGACATGCTCAAGGCCAAGATCAACCACCCCCTGGCTGGTGCCAACACCGCCTGGGTGCCCAGCCCCACCGCGGCCACCCTGCACGCCCTGCACTACCACCAGGTGGACGTATTTGCCGTGCAGAAGCAGCTGGAAAAGCAGAACGCCGACAAGCTGCGCGACGAATTGCTGGGTGGCCTGCTCAACATCCCAGTGGCGCCAGACACCAACTGGAGCGCCGAGGCCAAGCAGCAGGAGCTGGACAACAACGTCCAGGGCATCCTGGGCTATGTGGTGCGCTGGGTCGACCAGGGCGTGGGCTGCTCCAAGGTGCCCGACATCCACAACGTGGGCCTGATGGAAGACCGCGCCACCCTGCGCATCAGCAGCCAGCACATTGCCAACTGGCTGCACCACGGCGTGGTGACGGAGAAGCAGGTGCGCGCCACCTTTGAGCGCATGGCCGCCGTGGTAGACCAGCAGAACGCGGGCGACAAGCTCTACCGCCCCATGGCCGGCCGCTTCAAGGAAAGCCGCGCCTACCAGGCCGCGTGTGACCTGGTGTTCAAGGGCCTGGCCCAACCTGCGGGCTACACCGAGCCGCTGCTGCACGCCTGGCGCCTGAAGGAAAAGGCGGGGGCCTGAGGCTAGCGCCCGCTCGCGCGGGCTGGCATGCGCCGTGTCAGCCGTGCAGCGGCATGTTGTTCAGTGCTGCAAGCTCTGCGCTGTTGCCTGCGTGGCGTGCTGGCGAAGAAAAGTCAATGGCGTCCAGCGGGCTCGCCACGCCGCCTGCGATCTTCAGCACATGCGTATAGATCATGGTGGTGGACACATCTGCATGGCCCAGCAAGGCCTGCACCGTGCGGATGTCGGCCCCGCTTTGCAATAGATGCGTGGCAAAGCTGTGGCGCAAGGTGTGCACCGTGGCTGGCTTCGTCACACCCGCCGCGCGCAAGGCGCGTGTGAGCGCGCGGCGAAAGGTCTCTGCGTAGGCATGGTGGCGGCGCTTGCTGCCGCTGCGCGGGTCAACCGACAAGGTGGCTTGAGGAAACACCCACTGCCACGCCCACGACTCGCCAGCCCGGGGGTACTTGGCCGCCAGCGCGTGCGGCAACTCCACACCAAGCAAGCCCGCCGCGCGGTCGGCCTCCCACAGCGCGTGGCTCAAGCGCAGTTGCTGGCGCAAAGCATCGGCCAAGCTGCGCGGCAGCATCACCACGCGGTCTTTGTTTCCTTTGGATTCACGCACGATGATTGCGCCGCGCTCAAAGTCAATGTCTTTGGTGCGCAGGCGTAGGCCTTCCAGAACGCGCATGCCAGTACCGTAGAGCAAGCGGGCTAGGGTGGCGTGCTCCCCGGCCACATGGGTCAAGGTTCGCTGCACTTCCAGCACTGTCAGCACCTCTGGCAAGCGCCGCGCCGTTTTGGGCCGCCCAATCTCGCCCAGCCACGGCAGTGTGTTGTGCAGCACCTCCTTGTACAAAAACAAAAGAGCCGACAGCGCTTGTTTGTGTGTAGATGCCGAAACTTGGCGCTCATTGGCCAAATACGAGAGAAAGGCCTCCACTTCGGGTTGCCCCATGTCCGACGGATGCCGCAGCCCATGAAACCGAACAAACGCGCGAACCCAATGGCAATAGGCCTTCTTGGTCGACAGCGCGTAGTGGTGATACCGGACCCGCTCCCGCACCTGCGCCAGCAACTTGGGCGGAGGTGCGGTTAAGCTGTTCATAAAAACGGTATACCCAACGAACTTGTTGCGGGATAGTCGGCAAGGGTGGTAGGCTGCGGCGCATGATCTGTGCAGATAAAA
>CAZRRW010000272.1:0-2639 GCA_964602505.1 uncultured Burkholderiaceae bacterium | reverse complement strand
GACTGGGTGGCCGAGCTGCTGGACGCCGCAGGCGTGCAGCGCGCTGCACTGGTGGGGCATTCACTGGGCAGCCTGATTGCGCTGGAGGCGGCCGACCGCCACGCCCACCGCGTAAGCCACCTGGCCATGGTGGGCACCGCCTTCCCCATGAAGGTGTCAAAAGCGCTGCTGGATGCCTCACTTAACCAGCCCATGAAGGCCATTGACATGGTCAACACCTACAGCCATTCCACCCTGGCGCCGCCGCCCAGCGCCCTGGGGCCGGGCACCTGGCTTTACGGTGGCTCGCGCGCGTTGATGCGCCGCATATTCAACGGGGGTCAAAGGGCCAGCAACCCCAGCGTGAATTTGTTTCACCACGGCTTTTCCATTTGCGACGCCTATGCCGGCGGCGAGATGGCCATGCGCAACGTGAAGTGCCCCACCCTGCTGCTGCTGGGCGCGCGCGACCAAATGACCCCGCCCAAGGCGGCCCACAGCCTGGTGCGGGCCGCCAGCGCGGTGGGCGTGCACCACCGCGTGGTCACCCTGCCTGCGGGCCACAGCCTGATGACGGAAGACCCAGAAGGCACCCGGGCCGCGCTGGTGGCTTTTTTGAAGCATTGACGCAACAACACACCGCAGGAGGCAGCATGACCACCCCCACCCCAAGCGCCCACACCGCCGCCCAGCCGGTGGACCCAAAGGCCTTTCAAAGCTTTGCAGAGTTCTACCCCTTCTACCTGAGTGAACACAGCAACCGCACCTGCCGCCGCCTGCACTTTGCAGGCAGCAGCCTGGCGCTGGTGTGCCTGGCCATGCTGTTGGCCACCGGCAAGCCGCAATACCTGTTGTATGGCCTGTTGTGCGGCTATGGCTTTGCGTGGCTGGGCCACTTTGGGTTTGAAAAGAACAAACCCGCCAGCTTCAAACGCCCGCTTTACAGCTTTTTGGGCGACTGGGCCATGTACCGCGACATCTGGCTGGGCAAGGTGAAGATCTAGCCCCGACCTGCGTCAACCAGCCTGCCCGTCACGTACTTGTGCAGCACGCTCGCAATGAGCGTTTGGTAGGGCATGCCCTCTTCAAGCGCCCTGACCTGAATGTCTGACAGGTCGCCAGACGACAGCCGGATGTTGACGCGGCGATCTTTGGTGGCCGTGGCGCGCGCAGCCGCCCGAAACTTGGCCAACTCTGCCTTGGTGGCCACCGAGCGCATCTCGCCCTTCTCAAATGCGCTCAAGATCTCTCGTTCGTGTTTGTCGAGCTTCATGATTGGACGTCCTTGTCTTTCAAGTAATCGCGCTTGGCTTTTCTGCTTATTGTCACCACGGCTTTGCTCCCAGGTCGCGTGCCGGGGCATCTGCCTAGGCAAGGTGAAACATTGGGGCTCCACTGCCCCAGCCAGCATTCATGCGCCTTGTGGCGGCTTTTGGGCCTAGGGGCCAATGAAGACGGGCAGGTGGGGTTTGCTGCTTTGGCGGCTCAGCTAGAGCGGGGGCTTAAGCCTTAGCCTGCGCCGCTTTGATGACTTGCTGTGCTTGAAACAGTGAAACCGCTTGTTCCGACGGAAACGCAAACTCTATGGATCCACTGGGCATGTTGGCAAGCTGCATAGCGCGCGCTTCCAGCGATAGGTATCTGTCGCTAGCGCAGCCGTCTTGCAGATGAAACATGAATTCGTTCAGCGAGCCGAGTACCTTGCGGTTCTCTGTCTTCGCGAAGGTGCTCTGAGACATTTCTTGCACTTCTGCGTGAACAAGGTTCTGAGGCACGCCGATGCGCGTCAGCACGTCTTGAACCGCGGCAGTGAGGCGTTGCGGTAAGGCCTTCAAGTCTTTGGCGGTAACCACGACGGGCAGTAACGTCTTCTCGGAAATGCACAGCACAAGGTGCTGGGGCCGCGTGAACAGAATGTTGGCGTACCAGTCGCCGAGCACAGTTGTTGCCGCAGACGGCGCACTGGTGACGGGTAGCTTGCCGCGGACAAGCAGCTTCTTCGTACAACGAATTGCAAACACGGGTGGTTCCTGCTGAGCTTCCTCGTATCCGGGCTTGTCCACCAGGGGTAGAGCGGCCAAGCGACGGCTGCCGTAGCGGGTCAGCTTGAGCGAGGGGTTAGGCCGCACTGGTGGACTCGCACAGTTCTTTAAGTAGGTTCAGAGCCTTCGGCCAAGCCTGATTCATGTACTCCTCGAAGTCTGCGGTGACGTCTTGATCCACGACCATCTTGGTACCGCTTGGCACTTGTACGAGCGTGTAGTTCTCGTATGCGGGCGCCCACGAGCGAATGGCTTCGCTTGTCGTGTCCTCCGTACCGTTTGAGATGAATCCGAGGTGGCGGATGGAGATGAATTCGTTCTTCCGGCTCTCCGCAATCTCGGCGACCATTCCGTCCCCGCTTGGCGACAAGAATCGAATCTTCGAACCTGTGTCCCAAGAGCCTTGAAAGTACGAGCCTTCGGTGAAGGCAGAAGTCCAGTGCTTGTAGCTCTCGAGCGCGGTGATGTGATGCCACACCACAGACGCGGGAGCACTGATAGTGGCGATGAACTGGATGCGCTTCACGGAAGACATACGGAGCTCCGGGAAAGTGGGCTGTGCAGCCTAACGTTCGAGCTAAGCTGCCCGCGGAGGCAGGCGCTGTAAGCCTGGTTCGC
>CAZRRW010000271.1:0-2655 GCA_964602505.1 uncultured Burkholderiaceae bacterium | reverse complement strand
CATAAGGTCTAGGCCGCGAGTAGACGCCCACTTCAAGTGGGCGTTTTGCTTTCTGTGCCCGTTTCGTGCCCATCCTGTGCCCGCTCTGTGCCCAGCGATTTGGAGTCACTGCCAAAAACGTCCATTGGTCTCGTGCCCACTTCGGCCAAAGCGTGCTTTTTGGCCAAAGGTGGGCTCACAAACACCAAACAAGGTCTGGAATCAGGCTTTCGCCGCGAGTTCGTCCGAATACCTTGTGACGACTTGAGGCCCCATGAGCCGGGGAGTCAATTGCGTGGCTTGGCTGTGGCGCGCGTGACGGCCTTCGTGCTTCGCGCCTCGGACGTTCTCCCGTCTGCCTCTGTCTCGCTGAGGTCAACGCCAAGGTAGGACTCCAGCGCGAAGCGCACCACATCCGATCTGGATGGGATTGACCCCACCGACTCGGTCAGGGCGATCCGCTTTTGGTCGATCAGGCGTTCAAGCTGGTCGCTGACGCGGATGTTGAGTTGGTTTCTGGCCACATCGTCATTCTATGAAACAAATATTTTGCTAGACAGCTTGTTTTCTAGAAAGTCTCCTATATCGTCTGCATGTCTAGCAATAAAGCAGACAGACAAAAGGAGCATGATGAGCACTGAGTTTTTGACGACTGATGAGTTGGCTGCGCGCATCAAGTACGACGCCAGGACGATCCGTGAGCGCCTGAAAGACAGCGTGCTGATCGAGGGAACTCATTACTTCCGTCCATTCGGTGGGAGAAAGATCCTCTATGTGTGGGATCGGATCGAAGCCGACATGCGTAAGGGCTGGGGTATCGAGGCCATCCCGATGGCATCCGGGGGCGTCATCCATGGGTAATGTCCGGGTGCGACCAGACAACAAGCGGCTCTTCCTCGACTTTCGGGTGGCAGGCCAACGCTTTCGGGAGCAAACGCTTCTGGAGGACTCGGCCATCAATCGGAAAAAGCTGGAGCGTGTGCTTCAGGCAATTGAACGAGACATCGCAGCTGGGGTGTATGAGCACGCCAAGTTCTTTCCGACTAGTCGTGCACTTCCTAAGGCGGCAACGTCGGTCGCTGCTCAATCTCTGGCGATTGCTGCCCCGCAGCCGGGTGAGCTGGGTGTCTCACCATCACCAACCACGCCCACCCTCAGGGAGTTCTGCCAAACCTGGGTGACCGAGCGGGCGCCCGAGTGGCGCCGCTCCCACCAAGTGGTGGTCCACAGCACCCTCAATGGGCGCATCCTGCCCGCACTGGGGGACAAGCCTGTCTCGGCCATTCAGAAGGCTGAACTCATGGCCTTCCGCGCGGCATTGACGCAACTGCCCGGGCGGGCAGGGCGTACCGGCCTGTCACCCAAACGGGTGAACAACGTCATGGGGTTGGTGCGGCAAATCTTGGCCGACGCGGCAGAGCGCTATGGCTTCACCTCCCCGGCGGCCAATGTGAAACCGCTGAAGGTCAAGCGCAGCGAGGTCAAGCCCTTCAGCTTGGCCGAGGTTCAGAACATCCTGGCTACCGTGCGCCCCGACTACCGCGCCTACCTGACCGTTCGCTTCTTCACTGGCATGCGCACTGGGGAAGTGCATGGCCTGAAATGGAAGTACGTGGACTTCGAGCGCCGCCTCATCTACGTGCGCGAAACCTTCATCCTCGGCGAAGACGACGACACCAAGACCGAAGGCAGCCAGCGCGACATCCAGATGAGCCAGCTGGTGTTTGACGCCTTGCAGCGCCAGCATGAGGCCACGGGCCGAACGTCGCCCTACGTCTTCTGCAACCGGGAGGGCAACCCCCTGGACAACGCTGCCTTCAACAACCGGGTGTGGAAGCCGCTGCTGCGCCACCTGGGCCTAGAGCAGCGCCGGCCGTACCAGATGCGACACACCGCCGCGACACTCTGGCTGGCCGCCGGCGAGGCCCCCGAGTGGATTGCGCGGCAACTGGGCCACACGACTACGGAGATGTTGTTTCGGGTGTACAGCCGCTATGTGCCTAACCTGACACGGCGCGATGGCTCGGCCATTGACCGGCTGCTGACCAACCAGTTTGCCCACCACCAGGGTCCGGAATCTGGAACCAAGGGAGGGGGTGCTGCATGAAGACCCAAAACCTCATTCCGACCAGTCTCGATGAGCGCCTGGAGGCCCTGCGCCAAGCCATCCGGGAGGCAGGCCATCCCGCGCTGAGGGGGTTCCTGATCAATGTGTTCCGCGACCCGGAGGTGCGGAAGCTTGCTCTTGGCGAGCCAGATGGCCCTGACCATTGCCGTCAGATGGTTCGCAGCGCACGGGCTGCCCGCGCCAACCCACACGCTCGGCCAGCAGAGCGCCCCCTGCTGTATTGCGCCGCCCTGGTGGCACGGCTTGGGCACCTAAGTGCCAAGGCTGAGCAAATGGGGCAGCCGAATGACTGGCGTATGCCGCCGCAGGAGCACCTACGGCTGATCCTGCGCAAGCCGCTGTCCAAGTTGGAGGAGCAGTCCAGTTACGCGGCGGAGGCGATCCGCGTGATGCTGGGACTCGGGGAGCCAGACCTGTGGGGAGTTGGCGAGGCAGCAAGGCTGAATGCGATGTTGATTACGAGCGGTGCTGCGGGGTGAGTGACGCCGAGGAATGAATCGCCCCGGATTTTGAGGAGGCTCTTTTCTCTGAGAGGATTGAGCCATGAA
>CAZRRW010000270.1:0-2664 GCA_964602505.1 uncultured Burkholderiaceae bacterium | reverse complement strand
AGACCACGTCGTACACCATCACCGTGGTGAACTTCGGGCCTTCGGTGGCCAGCGGGGCCACGGTGACCGACCCAGTGGCCGCTGGATTGGCCTGCACTGCGGTCACCTGCGCAGGGGCCGGGGGTGCCGTGTGCCCGGCGGGATTGACCACCACCACCTTTTCAACTGGTGCCGCCATACCCACCTTCCCGGTCAATTCGACCGTCACGTTCACATTGCGATGTAACGTCACCGCAACAGGGCGTTAGCGGCCTAGCCGCGCCTCCATGTCTACCGCCGTGCTTGTGAAACGCCGCCGCCTGCTGCTGGGCAGCGGCGCCACCTGGGTTACCAGCCTGGGGGGCGCCAGTTTCTTGTCAGGCTGCGCCAACGCCTTCGTAGACGCGCGCGACCTGCCGCCCGTGGTGTTTGTGCATGGCAATGGCGACAGCGCGGCCTTGTGGCTGACCACCCTGTGGCGGTTTGAGAGCAATGGCTGGCCCCGCGAGCGCCTGTTTGCGCTGAACCACCCCTACCCCCAGGCCCGTGACGACGACGCCACCCCGCAGCCCGGGCGCAGCGGCACCGACGACCACGCCAACTGGCTGAAGGCCGAGGTGGAGCGGGTGCTGGCGATCACCCGCTTCAACCAGGTGGTGCTGGCGGGCAACTCGCGCGGGGGGCTGGCCATTCGCCACTTCATCCAGAACAAGGGCGGCGCAGCGCTGGTGAGCCACGCCATGCTGGGCGGCACCCCCAACCACGGCGTGTGGGCCCGCGAAGACTTCGGCCCGCGCAGCGAGTTCAATGGCGCAGGGCCCTTCTTGAAGGCGCTGAACGCGCCCAAGAACGCCGCCGGTGACGAAGTGACCGGCCCGGTGCGCTGGCTCACCATCCGCTCTGACCGCAACGACAAGTTTGCACAGCCCACGGGCGAGTGGATCGGCCGCCCCGGCTGGGCCACCCAGGTGCTGCCGTCTGGCCCCGAGCTGAAAGGCGCCGAGAACGTGGTGCTGCCGGGCATTGACCACCGCGAAACCTCGTTCTCGCCCGAAGCCTTTGAGGTGATGTGGCGCTTTCTGCTGGGCTTTGCCCCGCGCACCGACGCCATCCGCCCCGAAGCCAGCGTGGTGCTGAGCGGCCTGGTGACGGGCTTTGGCGTCAACAACACCGAGGGCAATGCGCCCAGCAACCTGCCCTTGGTCGGTGCTACCGTGGAAGTTTTTGCGGTCGACGCCAACACTGGCGAGCGGCGCGGCCCCGCCCTGCACCGCCACACGGTGGACGCCTCGGGCAACTGGGCGCCCAACGGCTGCCGCACCGACGGGCTGAGCCCGCTGGAGTTTGTGGTGACGCCACCGCCCGGCGCGCCTGGCTACAGCACCACCCACATCTACCGCTCGGCCTTCACACGCTCGAGCAGCGTGGTGCACCTGCGCTGCGAGCGCATGGCGGCGGCCGACCGCGCGGCGACCCAGGCCGCTGGCCCAGGGGCATCGGTGGTCACCTTCACCCGCCCGCGCGGCTACTTTGGCATTGGGCGCGACCAGATTGACTTTGACGGCAGCGCCACGCCCGCCGGGCTGGCCCCGGGCGTGCCGGGCCTGTCTACCACCAAGAAGGTGGTGCCAGGGCCTGTGCGAAGCATCCGTGGCTTCTTCGACGGCGAAGCCATCGTGGGCCGCACCTGGCCTGCCGCCGACAACCGCGTGGTGCTGCTCGAACTGCATGGCTGATTGAAGGGCGGTCGCGCCAGCGTGCGCTACCCTCACCCCATGCGAGTTTTCAGAGGCTTTCATCATCAGGGGCTGGCCCCCACCTGCGCCCTGACCATCGGCAACTTCGACGGCGTGCACCGCGGCCACCAGGCCATGCTGGCGCTGCTGCGCAGCGAGGCGCAGCACCGCAAATTGCCCGCCACGGTGATGACCTTCGAGCCGCACCCTCGCGAGTTCTTCACGCCCGACAAAGCCCCCGCCCGCATCGCCACGCTGCGCGACAAGCTCACCGAGCTGGAGCGTTGCGGGGTAGAGCAAGTGGTGGTGCTGCGCTTTGACGCGCGCTTTGCCAGCCAGAGCCCGCAAGCCTTTGTGGACGATGTGCTGGTGCGCGGCCTGAAGGCCAAGTACATCTTGGTGGGTGACGACTTCCGCTTTGGCGCACGCCGCGCAGGCGACTATGGCTTTCTGGACAGCGAGGGCCTGCGCCAGGGCTTTGAAGTGGCGCGCATGAACAGCTATGAAGTCAGCACCGGGCAAGGCAGCCAGCGCGTCAGCTCGTCGGCCGTGCGCGCCGCCCTGGCCGCCGGTGACATGCCCCTGGCCGAGCGCCTGCTAGGCAGGCCCTATGCCATCAGCGGCCATGTGGTGCACGGGCAGAAGCTCGGCCGCACGCTGGGCTTTCCCACTCTCAACCTGCGCTTTGCGCACCTCAAGCCGGCGGCCAGCGGCATTTTTGTGGTGCGCGTCTCGGGACTGGGCGGTTCGGCCAAGCCTCGCTACGGTGTGGCCAGCCTGGGCGTGCGGCCCACGGTGGACAACTCAGGCCGCGTGCTGCTCGAGACCTGGGTGTTCGACTGGGCCGGCGACGCCTATGGCCGCGTGGTCACCGTGGAGCTGCTGCACAAACTGCGCGACGAGGTGAAGTACGAAGGCGCTGATGTGCTGGGCCAGCTGACCGCAGCGG
>CAZRRW010000269.1:0-2670 GCA_964602505.1 uncultured Burkholderiaceae bacterium | reverse complement strand
AAGATCGTGTTCAACGGCCACTACCTGATGTACCTGGACACCGCGGTGGCGGCCTATTGGCGCGCCCTGGCGGTGGACTACAGCCCCGCCATGCACGCCATGGGGGGCGACCTTTACGTCAAGAAGGCCACGCTGGAGTACCACGCCTCGGCCCGCATGGACGACCTGCTCGACGTGGGCATGCGCTGCAAGAAGATCGGCAACTCATCCATGTTGTTTGAAGGCGGCGTGTTCTGCGGCCCCCAGCTGCTGGTGAGCGGCGAGCTGGTCTATGTGTTTGCAGACCCGGCCACGCAGACCAGCCGCCCCGTGCCGCAGGCCCTGCGCGACCTGTTGAGCGGGTTTGAGGCGGGCGAGCCCATGGTGAACGTGCAGACCGGGCCCTGGGCCGAGTTTGGCCCCAAGGCTGCCGCGCTGCGCCACGCGGTGTTTGTGGCCGAACAGGGCTTTGCGGCGGAAGACGAGGTGGACGAGGCCGACGCCCTGCCCAGCACCACCCATGCGGTGGCCGTCAACCGGCTGGGCGAGGCCGTGGCCACCGGCCGCCTGCTGGCCACCGCCACGCCTGGGGTGATGAAGGTGGGCCGCATGGCCACGCTGCGGGTGCTGCGCGGCGGTGGGCTGGCCAAGCAGGTGCTGCAGACGCTGGAGGCAGTGGCGCGCACCCAGGGCGCCCGCCAGTTGCTGCTGCATGCGCAGACCCAGGCGGTGCCGTTCTACCTGCGCCAGGGCTATGCGGCGCAAGGCGATGTGTTCATCGAAGACGGGGCCCCGCACCAGCGCATGGCGAAAATACTGGGTTGACCCGGTTTCTTCATGGCTAAACGCAAAAAATCATCGCCGCCTCGCGGCCCTCAGGGCCTGCGGCCCGACATCGCAGCTGCCGCCCTGGAGCCGGGCTTTGGGGCCGGCCCGCTGCCCCCCGCAGCCGAGCCGCGCAGCACCGCTGCCCGCGTGGCGGCAGCCCCCATCGAGATGCCGCAGGAGTCGGCCAAGGGCGACTGGGCCCCCTGGCTGCTGTGCGCCATGATGGTCATTGCCCCGGCGGTGGGTGCCACCACCGAGGAGATGCTGCAGGACACGCTGAAGTCCATCGTGGTGTCGTTCGCAGCCCTGGGCGCGCTACTGTTGTTCTTCATGAAAAGCCAGCGCCGTGGGGCCCTGCGCTGGCATGCCTTCCTGTGGATTCCCATTGCCTGGATGGCCTATGCCGCCATTGCCGCAGTGGCCGGGACATTCAATGGCAAGAGCTGGGGGCACCCCTACCTGAGCACGGTGGAGATGATCCGGTGGTTCATCTTCATCATCATCGTGTGGCTGACCCTCAACACCATGACCCGCCAGCGCTTTGGCCACCTGGCCCTGGCCATCCACCTTGGCGGGGTGATGGCGGCGTTCTGGGGCCTGTGCCAGTTCTTTTTCGACATGCGGCTGTTCCCGCAGGGGCCCGCGCCTGCGTCCACCTTCGTCAACCGCAACTTCCTGTCGGAGTTTGTGGCCTGCACCATCCCGTTTGCCTTGTATTGCCTGGCAACGGCCCGGCGCTGGAGCACTGCGCTGCCTCTTACGGTGACCACAGCCATCACCGTGGCCATTTTGGGCATCACCGGCACCCGTTCGGCCATTGCCTCGGTGCTGTTCTCTTGCATCTTTCTGGGCATCTGGGTGGTGACAAGCCGAAAGCAGCTGGCGTGGACCGACTGGGGCTGGCGCAAGCAGGCCAGTGTGGCCACCCTGTTTGTCACGGTGGTGGTGAGCCTCTGGTCAGCGCCTGCGGGCACGCCCCTGGTGGACTGGAAGAACGGCTTTGACCGCTTCAGCCAACGTGGCAGCACCTTCGGGGCAGCGGAGTACACGGTGGGCTCGACCTCGCTGCGCTTTCGGATGTGGCGCAATTCGGTGACCATGATCAAGGCCGTGCCTGTGTTCGGTGTGGGCCCCGGTGCCTGGGAGGCGATGCAGCCGCTCTACCAGGACCAGGGCGTCCAGATCGAGACCGACTACTACGCCCACAACGAGGTGCTGCAGCTGTTTGCCGAGTACGGCCTGCTGGGCTGGGTGAGCCTGCTGGCCTTGCTGGGCATCATGGCCCGGTCGCAGTGGCTGGCCTGGCGCATCAGGCACCCCAACCGCGAGGAGGAGCTTGCGATTCGGTGGGTGGCGCTGGCCGGATTCACGGCCTTCATGTGCGGCAGCCAGTTCGGCTTCCCGTGGCGGTTGGCCAGCACCTGCGCGATGTTTGCGCTGATCCTGGGCGTGCTGGCCGCCTCCGACGCCCGGCTGGGCATTTCCGGCCCGCTGGCGGCCACCGCCCTTCGCTGGCGCTCCGCCTGGTCGACGGCAGGCATCTTGTTCACCGTGGGCTGCACGCTGCTGGCCGCGTTCATCAGCGAGCGGGCCGCCCAGTGTGAATACCTCATCGTGCGGGCCACCAAGATGGCGCTGGGGCTGACCGCGTCAGGCGACCCGAACAACCCGCGGTTTGAGCGCACCAAGGCGGAGATCCGCGACATGATCAAGCGCGGCACCGACATCAACCCCCACTACCGCAAGATCACGCCCATGGTGGCGGACGAATTCGCCAAGTGGGGCGACTGGGCGAGCGCCACGCCAATCTGGATGTCGGTGCTGTCCTCGCGGCCCTACATTCCGGCCATCATCTCGAACGCC
>CAZRRW010000268.1:0-2690 GCA_964602505.1 uncultured Burkholderiaceae bacterium | reverse complement strand
TCAGCGTCGTGCTGACGTTGGGCTCGCCGAAGCGGTTGAACAGGTCGAGCGTGACCTCCAGGATGCGCTCGGCGGTGCGGCGGGGAGCCTTCTTCATGCGGTCAATTTAGCAGGGCGGGCCTGCCACGACCTCGGCACAAGCCCTCAGGGCATGCGGCGTGGGGTGGCGCACAGACGCTCCAGGTCGTCCAGCACCCCCTGCAGCTGCTGCACGGCGCGGGTGCCCGGGCGTGCCGTTGACCTGACCCTGGCGGTTGATTGGCGCGGCGCCAGCAGTCGGCGCTGCTCATCCTCCAGCACGTCCAGCCGCAGCCGCACCCCGTGCGGCGCCAACTGCTGCGCCAGCCAGGTCTTGTACGAGCGCATGGTCTTGCGCGTGGCGTGGTAGGCATGCTCGGCCAGCTCACGCCGCTGCGCGTAGCTGAAGGTGTTGGCCAGGAACATCTGCGGGTCGCGGTGGTCGGGCTCGAACAGCACGATGGTGGTGCCCGGGTAGGCCCGCTCGTAATGCTTCATGCCGAGCTCCATGCGCGAATGGATCATCGCCCGGAAGGTCTGCGACAGCACGGTCGGCAGGCCACCCTCGACCATGCGCGGGATGCGTGCCTTGCCGTGGGCCATGATGCGGCGCGTCAAGGGCTTGGTGGCGTCAAAGGGCACCAGGGGGTTCAGGCACAGCAGCAGGTCAACTCCCTCGTCCAGCAGCACCGAGGCGTGCATCGTCTTGGTGAGGGCACCGTCGCAGAAATACTGGCCGTCGATCGCCACCGGCGGGAACAGGCCGGGCAGGGCAGAGCTGGCCTGCACTGCCCTGGAGATGGGCACATGGTCCAGCCCGGGAGTGCCAAACGCCGCAGGCGCTGCGCTGTCGAGGTTGGTCGCCACCAGAATCAGGCGTGTCTTGAGCTGGCGAAAGTCGTTGGTGCGGCCGGGCTTGCTGAACAGGCCCGCCAGCCGGGTGTGGATGTCGTCGTTGCTGAACACCCCGGTCGGGATCAGCCGGCCCAGCTCCTGCAGGCCGCCAATGGCTGCCTTCCATAGCACCGCGGGCAGGCTGGCCGCCCGGCGGGCGTACTCGGTGTAGGCCGGGCGCAGCAGCCACGATGGATCGAAGATGTCATCGTCCGAGCCGGCGTCGTCGCTGGCGATGAAGCTGTCGCACAGCTCGCGCGGGGTGATGCCGTTGGCCAGGCCAGCGGCCAGAAAGCCCCCGGCTGACACGCCGACGTAGCTGTGCAGCCGGGTGAAGTCCACCCCCTCCAGCGATTCCTGCAGCGCGCACAGGGCGCCCACCTCATAGATGGCGCCGAGCGGGCCGCCCCCAGCCAGGGCCAGCGCGATGCGGGGAGCGCGGCGGCTCATGTGAAAAAGGCAGCCGCAGCTGCCTTCTCGTCATGCATGGCGGACGACCGCTGGCCTCAGGCGGCCTTCTTGGCGGGGGCCTTGCGCACAGCCGCCTTCTTGGCCGGGGCCTTGGCGACGGGTTTGCTGGCCGCCTTGGCTGGGGCCTTCTTCGGCGCGGTGGCACCGAGCTTCTGCACGGCCTTGTTGAGTTCGTTGATGCGGGCGACCAGCTCGTTGATGTCCTTGCTGGAGGGCACGCCCAGCTTGTTCAGGGCCTTGGCCACGCGCTCCTCAAAGATGCCTTCCAGCCGGTCAAACTGGGCGGTGGCCTTGTTCGAGATGTCACTGGCGGCATGGCTCATCTTGTGAGTCACTTCGCTGATGCGTTCTTCGGCCATGGCCTGGGTTCGCTTCTGCATGGCGATGCCTTCCTTGACCAGGGTCTCGAACATCTTGCCGCCTTCGGTCTGCGCCTTGGTGAAGGCTCCCATGCCGGCTGCCCAGATCTGCTGGGCTGACTCGCGCATATTGCCATTGAGCTTGTCATTGAGGGCGTTGCCCAGCTTGCCGTTCAGCAGATCCGTCACCGCCTGGAGGTTGCCCAGGGCGGCGAAGCGGTTGGCCGGTTTGGCGGCTTTGCGAGCGGCGGTTTTCTGCAGTTTCTTGACCATGTGGGACTCCGTGGAAGGGTTGGACCTGCAGGATCTGCGAGGCATACCGGCACTGTAGGCAGGCGCCATAGGGCGTGCACCCTAGTTCCCTAGAGGTACCCCCCTATCCCAGGGCTTTATCGGGGGAAGCCCCGCCCTGTCGGCCCCGGGATGTTTGGTACAACGACCAGCGTTTCTTGGCAAGGGCCCAGCCCACGCCAGTCCACAAGCTTGTTCAGGGGATCGCATGCACTACTTCGTCACTGGCGCCACCGGCTTCATCGGCAAACGCCTGGTCAAAACCCTGCTGTCACGCCGGGGTGCCGTCGTCTACTTCCTGCTGCGCAGGGAAAGCGAGTCCAAGGTCGACGCCCTGCGCGAGTACTGGGGCGCCGACGCCCGCCACGCCATCCCCGTGTTTGGGGACCTGACCAGCAAGAAGCTGGGCGTGAGCGCCGAGGACGTGACCAGGCTCAAGGGCAAGATCGACCACTTCCACCACCTGGCTGCGGTGTACGACCTGAGCGCCGACGCCGAGAGTCAGATCGCGGTCAATGTGGAAGGCACGCGCAACACGGTCGAGTTCGCCCGCGCGATTGCCGCAGGTCACTTCCACCACGTCTCCTCCATCGCGGCTGCGGGCATGTACGAGGGCGTGTTCCGCGAGGACATGTTCGAGGAGGCCGAGGGCCTCGA
>CAZRRW010000267.1:0-2804 GCA_964602505.1 uncultured Burkholderiaceae bacterium | reverse complement strand
CCGATTCAACGTCACGCATATCTTCACACCCGAAACCAACAACAGCATCCACTACTGGTGGTTCAACAGCCGCAACTTCAACCTTGAAGATCCTTCTGCCGATGAGCATCTGGCAACGGCGTCCGCCAAAGCCTATCTGGAAGATGTGGATGCCCTTGAATGGATCATGGATGTGGTCATGAAGGACTCGGAGCCTCAGTTCGACTTGAGTTTTGCTCCGGACAAGCCCGGCCTGATGATGCGCCAGGTGCTCTACCGCATGGCGGCCAAGGAAGCAGGCGTCAACTTCTGAAGCAGCTTCGGGACGCTTGGAACGATGAAGACGACCGCATAGATTCCGAAGGGCTCCTCGCCGAGCTGAAGCGCCACATCGACGCTGCCCTTTGACTACCAAAGACGCTGTTCTGGAGCCAAAGGTCAAGCCTGCCCTTGTCGGGGGAAGGAGCCTGCGCCAAAGGAGCTTGGGTCGCAGTCTGCATGACCCGCGCCGTGAAGTCGGCGCCGGAGACATCCTCATAGCGCGCCGGAATCCTCTCTTTGAGGCGAAACAGCCGCTGATTAGCAATCCGAGTGAGTTGCCCATAGGTCCCCGGCACTGAGCATCGACGGTCAGGTCTCGGCGGTACAGCGGCCGCAAGAGGTGCAGAGACTTGGATGTCAGGTCACGGTCACTGCGGTCTCTGGGTACGCTAGATCCGAGTGACTCAGATCAGCCTGAAACAGCCTTCACCAGACAACGCTTTGGGCGCCGAGAAGCCCTCGATTGAGCCCGTATCAGCATTTGATGTTCATCACCGTCGGACCTCGTGATCAACTGCCGGCTGAACTCGCACCGACTGTGTCACGTCCGGCGAAGCCCGCGCATGCCCCATCGCCACGCCCGCCCCGCTCAGGAACGACACGATCGCTGCAGCCAGTTTCACGTCTTTGGCATCGGGAGACTGGGCCAGGGCCTTGCCAATGTGCACCCACGCGCCCTGCATCTCGGCCCGGGTGTTTTGTGATCTCGGGCTGTTCTTGTCTTCGGGTCGGTCTTTCCTCAGCCGCCCCTCTTCTTTCGCCTTCAGCCGCCACAACTCCTGCGCATTCCAGGTCCTAAGCCGGGTGGCCTGCCGGGTGGCTTCTGCCTCGACCCCGTAGCCGCGCAGCTGCTCGGCAAAGGTCTCCCGCCAGCGATGCAGATCCGCCTTGCGAGGGTTGAGGCGCCTGCCCGACATCGACTCGGCGCGCACGCTCAGGTGAACATGTGGATTGGCCTGGTGGTCGTGCAGCACCATCACGTACTTGTGATCGGCCAGTTCGGTCTGTGCAAACGCTCTGGCGGCCTTCTGCACGGTCAGCGGGTCGGTTCCACGCGGCATCGACAGCATGATGTTGAAGGCCTCGCGCCGGAAACCTTCGCCACCGATCAGGCTGCCCCCGTAGCGCCATTCGTCGGCCAGCTCGTGCACCGAGCTCTTGCCCTGCAGGATGTCACCCTGGTCGGTCTCCATGTCGAGCCGGCCGTTCTTGCTGATGTAGCGGAAGTGAGCGGCAATGGCCAGCATGCCCCGCCCTCCCCCGGCGACCTTGACCATGACCTGCGGCGCCCGCTTCACCACCGTGGCTTCGATGCGCCGGCGGATGGCGTCGGCCCGCCGATGCGCACTGGCTTCCCCCAGCCGGGGCTGTGGCCTGGTCTTGACGATGCGGTTGCCCGGATAGAACAGGCGGTCGCCCCACTGGACGAGCACCCCGTCGAGGTTCGGGGTCGGGTTCATGGCGTTCTCCTGGAAGTCACCGGTTTGAGCGGCGGGTGGTTTGAACAGATGACCCTCGCGGGCGCAGATCGGCCATCAGGGCAGCGGCTTGGTTGAGGTGGCGCCGGATGTCCCCGTCGAGCGTCCTGAGCGTGTCGCGGTACACCAGCGCCTGCGGCACGTTGCCCAGGGTCAGGAATCGCGTGAGCGCGTGGATGTTTCGGCTCAGGCCCGAGAGCTGGGCGTTGGAAGTGGCGAGCATCGCCAATTGCTCGGAGCGCCCGCCTGCCGTCGTCAGTACTGGCACTCCCGCCACCAGACCCGCCACACAGTCGCCTGCACTCAACCCGGCCCGCCTGGCGGCCACCCGCAGGGCCAGAACGTCCTCGCTATCCATGCGCAGGCTAAGCCGCACCCGTCCGCCAGCCCTCATGGTTAACGGCTGCTTCCCCTCCCCCACCTTGGGCACAGCTGGCGCCTCCAGCGCCTGCTCCAAGGCCTTTCGGACGATCTCCGAGGGCGTCATACCCGTGGCCTGCGCCCGAGCCATGAGGGGCGTTTTCAGGCCCTGCAGATCGATGCTGATGCGCTCACGCGGCTTGTGGTTCATGGCGGTCTCCAGAGGGTGAAACACCTCTGGGTGAGCGTGTCCGACACCGGCGCCACCGCGCCTATCTCTGCACTCACCCATGGACCCAGTGTTGAACCGTTTCGATGCTCTCGCGCTGCTGGATTTGCGTCCGAATCCAGCAGGTCAGCAGGCCTCTGGCGGGGTGAACATCGGTGCACAGACACAACCACCGCATGACAACCGCACAAACAGAACAAGAAACCAGCAGCCAGCGATCAACCACTGCACGAACTGATCCGCAAGTGATGCACCGATGAACAGCTCTTGAGCAGAAACCGCACGATGAAACTGGTCCCCGCCGATCCCCCGGGCAGAAGCTCCCGTAAGGCCAGGCGCTTTGCGCAGGACATGCGTGAGCTGCGTGACCAGGGTTACACCTTCGAGGCGATTCGCATGGCCCTCGCGGCGGTCGGCGTGCACGTCAGCAACGCAAC
>CAZRRW010000266.1:0-2830 GCA_964602505.1 uncultured Burkholderiaceae bacterium | reverse complement strand
TTCAAGGCCTCCACCACGCGAGCGGCCGTGCGAACCTCCTCAAACCCGAGCTCGGGATGGGCATGCAGGTCTCGCCGGAAGGCCGTGAGTTCCGGGTGGAACGCCCGGATCTGGTCAAACACGCCCAGGTTCAAGGCCGCGCCCATGTCGGGTGCCCCGCTCAGTGTCCACCCACGCGAAGGCGTGGATCGACAGCAAAGTACAACAGGTCGACGATCAGATTGATCACCACGAAGATGAGCGCGATCAGGCACAGGTAGGCCGCCATCACCGGGATGTCGGCGAAGGTGACCGCCTGAATGAACAGCAAGCCCATGCCCGGCCACTGGAACACCGTTTCGGTGATGATGGCAAAAGCAATCAGCCCACCGAGCTGCAGGCCGGTGATGGTCATCACCGGCACCAGGGTGTTCTTCAGCGCGTGGCCAAAGTGGATGGCGCGGTTGGACAGGCCACGGGCCCTGGCGAACTTCACGTAGTCGGTTCGCAAGACTTCGAGCATCTCCGCGCGTACCAGCCGCATGATCAGCGTCAGCTGGAAGATCGCCAAGGTCACCGCCGGCAGCACGATGTGGCTCCAGCCGTCACGGGTGAGGAGGCCGCTCGTCCAGCCTCCGATCTTGACGACATCACCCCGGCCGAAGCTGGGGAACCAGCCCAGACCCACCGCGAAGACGAGGATGAGCATGATCCCGATCAGGAAGGTGGGCAGGCTCACACCCAGCAGCGAGATAGTCAGGAACACTTGGCTGAGGAAGCTGCCGCGCTTGAGCGCTGAATAGACCCCCATCGGGATGCCGACCAGCAGGGCCAGCAGCGCAGCGACCAGGGCCAGCTCCATGGTGGCGGGGAAGCGCTCGGCGATCAGGGTGGACACCTTCTGGCCCTGGCGAAGGCTGAGGCCAAACTCGCCCTGCACCGCGTTGCCAATGAACACCGCAAACTGCACGAAGAAAGGCTGGTCGAGGCCCAGGGCCTCACGCAGTTCCTTGACCTGCTCGGGGGTGGCGTCCTGCCCCAGCAGAAAGACCACTGGGTCGCCCACATACTGAAACAGCATGAAGGCGAAGAACGCCACCGTCAGCATGACGATGACGGCCTGGAAGAGGCGGCGAAGGATGAATGCCAGCACGGGGACGGGCCGCTCCGATGTCGGGGAGGCCGGTGCGTTGCCGCACCGGCGAGGGCTCAGTCGACCTTGATCAGCCGCCAGTCAAGGCGGTTGTCAGCACGGTGAACCACCGAGATGTTCTTCTTCATCGCCCAGGGGATCACCTGGTTGTGCAGCGGGATGTAGGCCACGTCGTCGTGGCTCAGCACCAGCGCACGCTCGATCAGCGCATTGCGGTTCTTTAGATCCACTTCCTTCTTGATGCGCTCAACCAGGCCGTCCATTTGCGGATTGGAGTAGCGGCCCACGTTGTAGTTGCCGTCTCCCTGCGCGCCCACGCTGCGGGTCAGCGACTGCAGCGAGTACAGCGCGTCCATCGTCGGCACGCCCCAGCCCAGCATGTAGATGCTGGCTTCGTAGCGCTGGATCATCGGGAAGTAGGTGACCAGCGGCAGGGTACGCAGCTTGGCCCGCACGCCCACGCGGGCCCACATCGCGGTGATGGCCTGGCAGATTTCTTCGTCGTTGATGTAGCGGTTGTTGGGGCAGGCAAAGTCCACCTCGAAGGTGTTGGCCGGCGTGGTGCCAGGGTAGCCAGCCTCGGCCAACAGCTTCTTGGCGGCCTCGGGGTCGTACTTGTAGCGGGCGTCGGCCTTCTTGGTCCAGCCGTTCACCATGGGAGCGATCAGCGTACCGGTGTTCTGGCTCACGCCGCGCATGATGGTCTTGTGGATGGCGTCGATGTCAATGGCCTGGTAAAGCGCCTTGCGCACACGCACATCCTTCAGCGGGTTCTTGCCCTTGATGTTGGAGCCCACCAGCTCATCGCGGAACTGGTCCATGCCCAAGAAGATGGTGCGGTTCTCAGCGCCGTCAATCACCTTGAGGTTGGGGTTGCTGCGCAGGCGCGGCAAATCAGCGGGGCTCGGGTCCAGCGAGAAATCCACTTCACCCGACAGCAGGGCCGCAATACGGGTAGCCTCGGCGCGAATCGGCGTGTAGACGATCTCGGTGACGTTGCCTTCCATCTTGCCCCACCAGTTGGGGTTGCGCACCAGCACCAAGCGCTGGTCCGGCAGCCATTCCTTCAGCATGAAGGGGCCGGTGCCCATGGCATTGCGGTGGGCAAAGGTTTCGTCGCGGGTGCGAATGTCTTTTGGCTCCACCGAGCGGTTCTTCTCGGCCCAAGCCTTGCTCATCATGCGCAGCTCGGTGAGCTGGTTCATCAGCACCGGGTTGGGGCCGCGGGTGAAGATGTCAATGTTCTGCTCGTCCACCTTGACCACGCGGTCGATGCCCGAGGTGTAGATGGCGTAGTTGGAGGTCTTGGCCATGGCGCGGTTCAGCGAGAACACCGCGTCGTCAGCCGTGAAGGGGCTGCCGTCGCTAAACTTCACGCCTTGGCGCAGGGTGATGCGCATCTGGCTCGGGTTGATGAGCTTCCAGGCGGTGGCGAGCTGCGGCTCTACCTTGAAGCTGCGGCTGTTGTAGTACACCAGTGATTCATACACCGCCGCGTGCACACCGTTGCCCAGCGCGTTGTTCTGGGAATGGATGTCGAAGGTCGGGATGTCGCTCGCGCTCGTCCACTTGAAGGTTTTTGCCAGCGAGGGCGTTGCTAGGCTGGCTGAAAGGGCCAGAGCCGCAGCGCTGGCCAAAGCAAAGGATTTGAGTTTCATGGCAGGTACCAGGATTTTTTGAAACTTCACATTCTGCAAG
>CAZRRW010000265.1:0-2832 GCA_964602505.1 uncultured Burkholderiaceae bacterium | reverse complement strand
AAGCCGTCGATCATGTAAAAAAATGGGTTGAGGTGGCTGACCAATTGCCAAAAACCGGGCAGGGAGTGGATGGAATAGAACACCCCACTCAGGAAGGTGAGCGGCACGATGAAGAAGTTCTGGAACGCTGCGATCTGGTCGAACTTTTCTGCCACCAGGCCCGCGATGAGGCCAAGCGCTCCCATCATCCAGGCGCCAAGCAGGGTGAACACGAGAATCCACACTGGGGCTTCGAGGTGGAGTTCGGCAAACCAGATGGTGACGGCGAACACACCCACCCCAACGGCCACACCCCGAGCAATCGACGCCCCCACGTAGGCGGCGAACCACTCACGGTGGGACAGGGGCGACAGCAGCACAAAGATGAGGTTGCCCATCATCTTGCTCTGGATGATGGACGACGAGCTGTTCGCAAACGCGTTCTGCAGCACGCTCATCATGACCAGCCCGGGCACGAGGAAGGCGGTGTAGGACACGCGGTCGTAGACCTTCACATGGTCTTCGAGGACGTGGCCAAAGATCATCAGGTACAGCAGGGCTGTGATGACAGGCGCCGTGATCGTCTGGGCGGCGACCTTCCAGAACCGCAGGACCTCCTTGCGAAACAGGGTGTAGCCGCCCACCAGATTGGCGGACGCAGCGGCGTCCCGGTGCTGCAGAGAATTCACGCGGACGCCCCCATCACCTCGAGGAACACGTCTTCCAGGTCGGCACGGCGCACCTCCACGTCCTGGGCCTGCAGACCGGCCGCCCGCACCTGGCCCAGCTTGGCCTCCACATCGGCCGCATCCTTCACCGGCAGCTGCACCACCCGGCCGGTCACCCGGGCCTGGCTGGCCAAGGTCTGCGGAAGGCTTGCGTCCAGCTTGAAGCGCAGCACCGAACTGGACGTACGCGACAGCAGCGCCGATGTGGTGTCCAGCGCGACCACCCGGCCCGCTCGCAACATGGCAATGCGGCTGCACAGCGCCTCGGCCTCCTCCAGGTAGTGCGTGGTCAGCAGGACCGTGTGGCCATGCTCCTTGTTCAGACGGCTGATGAACTGCCACAGGCTCTGGCGCAGTTCCACGTCGACCCCAGCGGTCGGCTCGTCAAGCACGATCACCGGGGGACGGTGCACCAGCGCCTGCGCCACCATCACACGCCGCTTCATGCCGCCCGACAAGGCACGCATGTTCGTGTCGGCCTTGTCCGCCAGGCCAATGTTTTCGAGAACCTCGTCGATCCAGGCCTTGTTGTCGCGCAGACCGAAATAGCCGCTCTGGTTGTTGAGGGTCTCGCGCACGGTGAAGAAGGGGTCGAACACCAGTTCCTGGGGCACGATGCCGAGGGCACGACGCGCCCGGGCGTAGTCCGACACCACGTCATGACCCATGACGCTCACCTGACCCGAGGTGGCTCGCGACAGGCCCGCGAGGATGCTGATGAGCGAGGTCTTGCCTGCCCCGTTGGGGCCAAGCAAGCCGAAGAACTCACCCTGGCTGAGGTGGAAGCTGACGTCCTGGAGTGCCTGGAACTCGCCTTTGGCAGAGCGGTAGGTCTTGCTGACGTGTTGAAACTGGACAGCGAGGTCCATGAAGACGGCCTTTGCGGGTCGGCGCGGGGGCTGCGACCCAGTGAAAACCCTGGATTTTAGGCGGCAGCCTCGGGCAGCAGTTCCGCCACCCCATACAAGCCCGTGAGGGTACGCAGATGCGGCGGTAGCGCTTGGCAACGTACCCTGTGGCCGGCCGCTTGTGCCTCCCGGGAGAACTCCAGCAGCACGCTCACCACCGACGAATCGAAGGCTTGAAGGCTGGAGCCGTCCACCACCACTTCGCTGCCCGGGGCGCTGCGGCCCTGCACGCGCAGGCCACTGCGAAGCATGTCCAGACAGGCCAGAGCGCTGGCATGCTGCACGCTGGCCGGCAACAAGAGCGTGATCATGCAGGCAAGCGGGTGCGTCTGCCGTCAGCTCTTGCGGGCCAACGCGGCGCGGTTGCGCTCGCTGAGCTTGTTGATGAGCCCATCAATCCCGTTGGCGCTGATCTCCTGGGCAAAGGAGACTCGCTGGGTTTCCACCAGCCAAACACCCAGGACATTCAAGTCATACAGCTTCCAGCCAGTCGGTGTCTTTTCAAGGCGATAGTCCAACTGGATCGGATCGCCACGGCCACGCACCTCGGTCCGCACGATGACGTCGGTGTCCTCCGGCGCGGCACGCAGAGGCCGCAGCACCACGGTCTGGTCACGGATCTGCGACAGCGCGCCCGAATAGGTGCGGATCATCAAGGCCTTGAACTCATCTTGCAGCCTCTTTTGCTGCTCGGGTGTGGCTTGCCGCCAGTAGCGCCCTACGGACAAGGCCGTCATGCGCTCCACGTTCACGTTGGGCACGATTTTCTGCTCGACCAGCGCGATGATGCGGCTCACGTCACCAGCCTGGATCTGCCGGTCAGACTTGACGGTGTTGATCACCTCGTTGGACAGGCGCTGAACCAGCGCGTCGGGCGCCTCGGGCGCCGCCGCAGCCTGCGCAAGTGCCACAGAGCCAGCCATGGCCAGCGCCGCCGCAGCGCATACGCCCTTCAGAGTGTTGAGAAAGTCACGTCGAAGCATGTCGAAACCTTTCAGAGCCCGCAAGTGTAGGCCCTGCCTTTTCAACGCGTGTGAACGCGTTGCGCCGACCGGGGGTGGCAAAAAGCCTCAGGCCGCCCCATAACGGGGCGGCGCCCCGAGCATCAGCGCCTACCGCGTGCCCTGCGGCACCACAACGGGGACGGCAGGATCCGCCCCGGGGTCGTCATCGGCTTCCATGGGGGGGTTGCCATCGTAGACCTGGTTCTGCCGAAG
>CAZRRW010000264.1:0-2839 GCA_964602505.1 uncultured Burkholderiaceae bacterium | reverse complement strand
TGCGGATCTGGGGAAGGGTCTGCTGAAACTGCCCCCCACTGGCCGAGACCATCTGCGGATGGCCTGAGTCGCGCAGCACGCCCAGCAGCAGGGACACCGCATTCGACAGCGGAACCAGGGTGCTGACCCGGCTTCGCAGATAGGCCTGACGACCGACGGCGTCTTCATGCTGCCAGGCGAAGTAGGCGGGCAGATCAAACTCGCAAGTGCCACCCGGGATGTTGGCGCGGCTGCGGATGCTCATCAACCATTCGTCCTCGGCCAGGCTCTGCCCGGCCTTGCCCGGCAGGTCGTGCAAGGCACGGAAGGCCGCTTCCATCTGGCCCACCACCGCATCCAGCGTCTCCTCGGCGATCGCCGGGTTGCCACGGTACCCATTGAAGACGGCCTTCTGGCGCTCCAGATCCTTGAGCACCTCGGTCTTGAGATCCGCACGGGCCGCCACGTCCAGCACCTCGAACAGCGTCGTCAGCGCAAAGTGATGGTCCAGAGCCTCACTGCGCTCCACCAGGCGTCCCAGGCGCTCGAACAGATGCTCCAACCGCAGCAGGGTACGGATGCGTTCGTTGAATGGGTATTCGTAGAGGATCACAACAACTCAGGCGCAGCGCGCGAGCATTGTTTCACAGCAGGCCAGCCACCAAGGTCGATACCTCGGCCCGAAGGCCGTCAAGGCTCAAGTCGTCATTGGCGATCACGGCGTCTGCGGCCGCAAGGCGTTGTTCCCGCGATGCCTGCTGCCTGAGGATGGCCAAGACGGACTCCTCGGTCATGGACTGGCCTGCCGCACTGGCCCTGGACAGCACCCGCTGCAGCTGCGTCTGCGGCCGACAGTCCACCACCCACACGGCCTCGAGCCGCGGCCGCCAATGCCGTGACTCGACCAGCAAGGGGATGTCAAGCACCACCACCCTCGCCCCAGCCGCTTCGGCGGTAGCCACCTGCTCGGCCAAGGCCCTGCCCACCATCGGATGCAGCAGGGCCTCGAGTTTCTGCTTGGCCGCCGCGTCCTGAAACACCAGATCCCGCATGGCCGCCCGGTCCATCGCCCCTTGCGCATCGACGAAGCGATCCCCGAACAACTGACGGATGGCAGGCACAGCAGCCCCACCTGCGGCCGTGAGCTGGCGCGACTGCGCATCGGCATCAACCACCGCCAGCGCCCCGCGGGGAGCCAGCTCCGCCAACATCATCGCCACCGTGGACTTGCCGGAGCCGATGCCTCCCGTCAGCCCGATGTGCATGCTGCGCGACTGCTCGGCCATCCTGCCCTCACAAGCTCGGCAGCCAAGCCCCTCCGCCCAGCGCCACCACCAGGCCCGCGCCAGCCAGAAAGGGCCCGAAGGGAAGGTACAGGCCTTCGCGCAGGCGCCCACTGAGCTTCAGGGCAATGCCAACCACGGCGCCAATCAGGGACGAAGCCAGCACCACAGGCAGCAGAGCGGGCCAACCCAGCCAGGCTCCAAGGGCAGCCAGGAGCTTGAAATCTCCGTAACCCATGCCTTCCGTGCCAGTCACCAGCTTGAACAGCCAGTACACAGACCACAGAAAGAGGTAGCCCGCCACCGCCCCCCAGAAAGCAGCGGCCCAGCCATGTGGCAGCCAACCCATGGCCGCTGCCACCAGCCCCGCCCACAGCAAGGGCTGGTTCAAGCTGTCTGGCAACAGCGTGGTATCCCAGTCAATGCCAGCCAGCGCCACCAGCGCGGCCGCAAAGCCCGCGTACAGCACGGCCGTCCAGGTGGGGCCGTAGTGCCAGACCACCAGGCCAAACAGCAGGGCGGTGGCCAGTTCCACGGCGGGGTACCGCCAGCCGATGGGTTTGCCGCAGTTCGAGCATTTGCCCTTGAGCAGCAGCCAACCCAGGACAGGAATGTTCTCGTGCCAATGCAGCACATGCCCACATTGCGGGCAGCGGGAGCGGGGACGGAGCAGGTTAAGCGGCTGGCGAGACGCTTGTGCTGGATCAGACTGACCCAGCGTCTCCAAGGCCTGGTCACGCCAGGCCTGCTCCATCATCTGCGGCAGGCGATGGATCACGACATTGAGAAAACTGCCAATGCACAGCCCGAAAAGCGCTGCGCCCAGCAACCAGAACTCCTTTGGCAGCAACACTGCGCCGGGCAGCGCCAGCTGCAGTGTCGCGCTCAAACCACCTGACCCATCTTGAAGATGGGCATGTACATCGCCACGACGATGCCTCCGATGAGCCCGCCTAGAATCACGATGATGATCGGCTCCATCAGGCTGGACAGCCCCTTGACCGCGTCGTCAACCTCTTCCTCGTAGAAATCGGCCGCTTTGCCCAGCATCTGGTCGATGGCACCAGACTCCTCCCCGATGGCGCACATCTGCAGCACCATGGTCGGGAACACCCCGGTGGAGGTCATGGCCACCGTCAGGCCTGTGCCCGTGGACACGTCGTTCTGGACCTTCTCGGTTGCACGCTGGTACTCGATATTGCCCGCCGCACCGGCCACGGAATCCAGCGCCTCGACCAGTGGCACGCCGGCCGCAAACATGGTCGACAGCGTACGCGTCCAGCGCGCCACAACAGCCTTGCGCACCAGGTCGCCAAAGATCGGCAGGCGCAGCATCAGGCGATCCATGAACGCCTGCATCTTCTCCGACCGCTTCCAGGTCTGGAAGAAGAAGTAGAGCCCACCACCGATACCACCGAAGATGAGATACCAGTAAGTGACAAAGATGTTCGACAGGGCCATCACCACCAGGGTTGGAGCGGGCAGATCTGCGCCGAAGGAGGTGAAGATCTCCTTGAAGGCGGGGATCACGAAGATCATGATCACCGCGACCACGACAAAGGCCACCACCAGCACCG